>VBCZ01000240.1:0-20399 GCA_005889025.1 Betaproteobacteria bacterium | reverse complement strand
TCGAGTCGGGCTACGCCGGCGGAAATGCGGCAAATCCGACCTACGAAGCTGTCTGCTCCGGCGAAACCGGACATGCCGAAGTCGTGAAAATCGATTTCGACCCGGCCGTATTGTCGTTTCGCGATCTGCTGAAAATCTTCTTCTCCATTCACGATCCGACGACCAGGGACCGCCAGGGCAACGACGTCGGAACGCAATACCGGTCGGTGATTTTCCCGCAGAACAAGGCGCAACGCGAAGGTGCGATAGGCGTGGTCGAGGAGCTTTCCAAGGCAAAGCTGTGGAACGAGCCGATCGTCACCGAAATCGCGGGCGCGGAGCCGTTCTATCCCGCCGAGCGGTATCACCAGGAGTATTTCGCACGTAACGGCCGACAGCCGTACTGTCAGATGGTCGTCGCGCCCAAGGTCGCCAAGTTCCGCAAGGAGTACTTCGACCGGCTCAAGCGATCGGGAGCTTAGGTCTTCCCGGCTCTCCGCGCGAAGATGCCTCCGGCCGCGAGCGCGGCTCCTACCGACCAGAATACGGGCGCGAGGCCCAGAGTCGAGCCCACCGCGCCAAACAGCAAGGGCACGCCAAAAGTCGACGCATTGACGATGGTCATGCGCACACCCACGGCTTCGCCCATGCGCCCGGCGGGCGCAATGCTATGCAACAGCGACATCACCATCGGTTGCGCGCTTCCCAGCGCCAGACCCAGCGTGAATGACAGCGCCATCAAGGGTCCGACGCGCTCGACCAATGGGAACAGCGCATACGTTGCGCCGGCAACGAAGAGCGCCGTCGTCAACACTTGAAACTCCGAGAAGCTTCGAGCGATGCGCGGCATCAGCACGCGCACGGCAAAGGTTGCCGCCGCAAAGGAGGCGAGTATGACGCCGATGCGGGACGCCGAGAGCCCGATCCTTGCGCCATAAATGGGGATGAAGAAGCTGTGCATGTCCCACGCCATGGACAGCAGCGCATTGACGATAAACACGCGCCGTAGATGAGGGTTTTGAAGCAGCTCGGGAACGCCGCCGGAGGGCGCGCGGGCGTGATCGTGCTGCGGCCCGGGGAGATCCAGGCCGCCGCGCGCGAGCACCGCGACCGGAAACAGCGGCAGCAACGCCAGCAAGGCGAAGGTTGCGACAAAGCTTGCGTTGTCGATCATCACGCCGGCCAGCAGCGGTCCGCAGAATCCCGAAATCGAGTATCCCAGCGCGAGCAGGCTGAAGTTCTTTGCCCGCTCCGACGGGGGACCGAAACCTCCGGTCGCGTTCTGCGTCGCAAGCTGAAAAAGCATGAACGACACACCCAGGAGCGACGTCGACGCGAAGAGCGGGGCAATTCCGGAACCGAAACAGGGAAGCGCAACCCCGACGACGAGCCCGCACGAGCCCAACAGCATCGGGCGACGCACGCCGATCCGATCGGAGAGCCGGCCGGTACTGACGGAGAAGAGCATCGGCAGAAACGCATACAGGCTCATCAGCGTTCCTACAACCAGCGGCGACGCACCTTGCGACAGCGCGAACAAGGACACCGTGACGCGACTCCCCGTCAGCACGGTGTGGTTGAGGATGCCAAGCGCAATCAGCGCGATAAAGGTATGTGATCGGGTTCGCGCCGCGTGGCTCACGGCGCGAGCCGCTCGATGCGCCAGCTCCCGTTTGCGCGCTCATAACGGATGCGATCGTGCAGGCGCGATGGGCGGCCCTGCCAGAACTCCATCGCGGTCGGCATGAGTCGATAGCCGCCCCAATGCGGCGGGCGTGGAATGCCGCCCTCGCCTTGCTCGAAACGCAGCTTCGCCGCGGCGAACTCGCGCTCGAGCCACGCCCGATCCGGTATCGCCCGGCTCTGCGGCGATGCCCAGGCGCCGATGCGCGCAGGCTCGGGTCGCGACGCGAAATATCTGTCCGATTCCGCGGGCGGCACTTTTCGGACGAGGCCTTCGATGCGCACCTGACGTTCGAGCTCGATCCAGTGAAAAAGCAATGCCGCCTCGGGCCGCATATCGAGCTCACGTCCCTTGCGGCTTTGATAATTGGTAAAAAAGACGAAGCCGTCGGCGCTTGCACCTTTCAAGAGCACGATCCGCGCCGACGGGCGACCGGCGACATCGGCAGTCGCCAGTGTCATAGCCGTCGGCTCGGGAAGAGCCGCTTTTATCGCTTCGGCGATCCAGCGTTCGAATTGCAGCAGCGGGTCGGCATCGACGTCGGTCTCGGTGAGCTCGGCGCGAGCGTAGTCGCGACGAAGGTCGGCGATATTCAAAGCAGGTCGGAAAGACGCGAGAGCCGTCATTATCGTCGTTCGTCGTGCCACGTGCACCAAAACGATGGTGTCGATACCGGTGCCGTCAGTAGATGCGGGTGATGCGATATCCCTGCTGCTCGAGGAGACCGAGCAGCCCCTGCGCACCCACGAGATGCAAGGCACCGACGGCAACGAACACGCCACCCCTCTTCAGCGGCAGATACAGACGGTAGGCCATGAGCGCAGTGCGCCCGTCGACGACATGCCGCGTGAGTACGGCGTAATGCCGTGCGAGCTCAGGATCGCCTCGTTCGATGGCGCGGTTGACGCGCGCAAGTCCCGTGAGATCGCGTTCGAGCCACGCCCGGATCGTGGGCTCGACTTGGGCCTGCAGCGCATCGCGATGATCCAGCGCGTGGCGCAGGATCGCGAGCTGGGTGTCGAGCGGTATCGCATCGAAGGCGGCGACCTGCTCGACCAGCGCTTCAAGGCCGATAACGCTCATATGCCTTGTGCGCGCCATGACCAGCAGCTCGCGGTCGAGCGTCGTACCTGTGGGCGTACGAGGGGTGGCAACGCGCAGCAGCGCAGCCCACGGCTTGGTGCGCGCGAGGATCTCATCGGCTGGCGCATCGGCCCCGAGGGTGCGTTTTAGGCGCTCGAACCATTCCTCGCCCAAAAGGGGTGCGAGCAGTGTTCCGTCGTCGAATTGCATCGCGTCGAAAAAATCGGCTTCGTCGGCGTCGGATAAGTAAACCTCCGTCGCGAAAACCCGTGACCGGTGGAAGGCCCTGGCAACCGCCGGCGGCAGGACCACCGCGCGCGCATCGGTTGAATGGAGCGTTCCAAATACGTAGGAAGGCGACGCTCCCTGACGGTCAACGCGCCAGAGCAGGCCTCGCTCGAATGGGGCGCCGTGCGCCGGAAGGATGGCGCATAGCAGCAGACCTAACAGTGCCCGCCAGATGCCTAAGAGGATGATTTCGGCCGTCTCCCGCCACACGACGGGGCGAATGCCGGCAGCGCTGTGCAGCGCGGCGCACCGCCGCAAGACTGATCGATGCAGCGCCCTGCTGAGGGCCAGGGGACACCATGTTCGCCGGACCATGTCGATCCCGCTATCGCGTCGCGGGCCGGGATTGTCGTGTCGCTCGGTCATGTTGGCCATGTCGCACGCCTTCCCGGTCGCCGGATTCCCGGGGGTGGTGGCCCGCAATAAGTGCCGCCTGCGTCAGCGTCGGCCCGCCGCTGCGCGGCGAAGAGCAGTTTGCACGCCCGCAACAGCCCTCCCTCCGCTGTCGAAAAACGAGCAGAATTTGCGTACCACGCGCACGGGAATGCGGTATATTCGCCCCGATGGAGCGTAGGGCCGGTGACAGGAGATCGACCTGAGCCCATATTCATCGCCGTCGCACCGACGATCAACCCACAGGAAGGAGAACTATGGCTACTGCCAAGAAAGCTACAAAGAAATCCGCGAAGAAGCCAGCCAAGAAGACCGGCGCAAAGAAGCCCGCAGCCAAGAAGTCAGCGAAGAAAGCCGCGCCGAAGAAAGCGGCACCGAAAAAAGCAGCGAAGAAAACCGGTGTAAAGCGCAAACCGAACGCGGCCTTCATGAAGGCGATGACGCCGTCGCCGACGCTGGCCGCCGTGGTCGGCAGCAATGCGCTGCCCCGCACAGAAGTAACCAAGAAAATATGGGACTACATTAAGAAGAACAAGCTTCAGGACTCGATCAACAGGCGTCTGATCAATGCCGACGACAAGCTGAGACAGGTTTTCGGCGGCAAGAAGCAGGTGTCGATGTTCGAAATGACCAAGCTGGTATCGAATCACCTCAAGTAAACCCACCGCTCTAGAAGCGCGCGCGGAAATCGCGCCCGCCCTCGAAAACGGCCGGCCATTGCTTTAGCGATGTCCGGCCGTGTGTTTTATGCAGCCATGGGATTCCAGGAATACTGCTTGGCGTTACCGTGTTGGAATGCATATATATGATTATCGCTTAACCTTCCGAGGAGAGAGACCGATGAGCCGTGCCGCCCTCGCTGTTCTCGCATTCCTGTTTGTCACCGACGTTGCCCAGGGGCAGACGACTCCGCCGCAGCAGACGCAGCGCATTCGCGGCGACATCGCAGTGTCGATGGTTTCAACATCCGGGTAAAGGAGTGGTCGGGCGAGACCCTGGCCGTGAAGCTCGCGGACGACTATACCGTCAACGCAGTGGTGAAAATCGATATCGCCAGAATCGTTCCGGGATCGTTTGTCGGCGCGGCGTCGCTGCCTCCACCCGACGGCCCACAATCGGCGCTGGAAGTGCTTCTGTTGCCGGAGTCGCGGCGTGGCAGCGGCGAAGGACACTACCCGTGGGACCTGCAGCCCGGGAGCATGATGACCAATGCGACAGTCGCCGATATCGTTACCGTCGACCAAACCCGAAAGATGACACTGCGCTACAAGGATGGTGAACAGGTCGTAGTCGTTCCGCCCTCCGCACCCGTCGTGACCTTCGAGCCGGGCGACCGCACCATGGTCAAACCCGGCGCGCATGTGATCATCGGCGCGAGCAGACAGCCCGATGGCACGCTGAGCGCGTCGGCGATATCGATCGGCAAGGACGGCTTGGTGCCTCTGATGTAGGCGATCGCGAAACCGCCCACGGGCGACGCGTGTCCAAGCAGCTTCTACGCCAAGGCGACTACCCATGATTCGCATCCTGGTTTGTTGGTTGTGCGCGAGTATCTTCGCGGCGGCTGCCTGCGCGCAGTCGCCCGGTCAGAGGATTCGTGGCGACGTCGTCGCCCTGGACGGTCAGAATTTGAAATTGACGACCAATAGCGGCGAGGTGCTGACGGTGAAGCTGGGCAGCAACTATTCGGTGAGCGCGCGTTCGCGGGCGGATCCCGGCAGCATCGCAACCGGCGCCTTCGTCGGCACGACCGCGGTGCCGATGCCGGATGGGACGCTCACGGCGCTGGAAGTGCATGTGTTTCCCGAGTCGATGCGTGGAACCGGCGAGGGCCACCGGCCCATGGATGTCATGCCGGGAAGCACCATGACCAACGCGACGGTCACGCTGGTCGAGCCTGTGGGAAAAACCCCGGCAACAAGCACGATGACCAATGCCACAGTCGCCAGCGTCGCCCAGGCAGATCAGGGCCGCAAAATGACCCTCAAATACCAGGGCGGCGAGCAACGTGTCGTCGTGCCCAAGGAAACGCCCATCGTCAAGGTGGAGCCGGGCGACCCCTCTCTACTGGTGCCGGGGGCGCATATCGTGCTCACTGCGACCCGGCAAACGGACGGAACCCTGACGGCCGATCGCGTTACGGTCGGCAAGGATGGGCTTGTGCCGCCGATGTAGCTTCCCGCCGTGCGTATCGCGCAAGGCGCCCATCGTCAGCAGCGCCGTCAGGCATCTTTGGCGCCGGAACGCGCCGGCCAATCGTCCTCGTCGGTGAGAATGCGAATTACCCGGGTGCGCTTGCCACCGGCATAGCGCTCCATCTGCACCAGAACGGGAAAGAGCTCGGCGAGCTTCGTGCGGGCATCCGCCTCACTTTCGAAAATGAGCACGGCGCCGTCGCTACCGCGCACGTCGTGCCACAGTCCGGTGTCGTCTTCGGTTTCGATCTTGAACTTCTGCTTCGGCACGGTTAAGCGACTCCCCGGAAGTTTGGCCAGCGTTAAGTCCGCCCCTGAAGCGCTGCGATGCGCGCCTCGATCGGCGGGTGCGTCGCAAACATCGCCATGACCGCGGATCTGTCGGTGATGCCGAACCCGTTCAGCGATTTTGGCAACTCCCCGGGCGGCAAGCCGCCCAAGTGCGCCAGCGCCCTCACCATCGGCTGAGGACTGCCCAGATACCGCGCACTTCCCGCATCGGCGCGAAATTCACGTCGCCGGGAGAACCACGCAACGATCATCGCCGCGAGCACGCCGAAAAGCAGCTGACAGACGATAACGGTGATGAAATAGCCCGGCCCATTGCCTCGCTCCGTGCGAAAGACGATGCGATCGACAAAAAACGCGACGACACGGGCGAGAAAGACGACAAACGTGTTCACCACGCCTTGGATCAGCGCCAGCGTCACCATGTCTCCGTTCGCGACATGAGCCATCTCGTGCCCAAGAACAGCCTCGACTTCGTCGCGCGACATCGCGGTGAGCAAACCGGTGGAAACCGCGACAAGCGCGGAATTGCGGAAGGCCCCGGTGGCGAACGCGTTGGGCTCGCCTTCGTAGACCGCGACTTCGCGCATGCCCACGCTGGCTTTTTCCGCGAGCTTCCTGACCGTTGCGATCAGCCACGACTCGGTTTCGTTGCGCGGTGACTCGATCACCGTCGCGCCCGTCGACCATTTCGCAATCGGCTTGGACATGAGCAGCGAAATGATCGCACCGGTGAAACCGACCACCGCCGAGAATGCGAGCAGGGCACCGACGTCGATCCCATCCTGGGCGAGCGCTCGATCGAGCCCCAAGACGCGGATGACGATGGAAATCACCACCATCACGGCGAGGTTGGTGAGCAGGAACAAAACGATGCGCTTCATGGTGGCTTCCGTAGGCGTGCGCTAGTCAAGTGTAACGCCGGATGCGACGAAACGCGTTCGGCAAATGTGCTGGCCGGAAGATCCTAGCGCGCGGGATTCTTGCCCCAGGAGTCGCGCAAGGTGACCGCGCGATTGAATACCGGGGCGCCGGGGCGCGAGTCCCGCATGTCCGAGACAAAATATCCATGACGCTCGAACTGATAGCGAGTCTCCGAAGCGGATTCCGCCAACGCGGGCTCGACGTAGGCGATCACCGTGCGCTTGCCTTGCGGATTGAGATCGTCCAGAAAATTGCGGTCCGCTGGCTCGTCGAAGGGCACGTCGTCGTCGACACCGGCTGTCATTGTCGACCTTGCCAAGACAGCTCCCGCCGCGCGGCCCGGCTGCGGCGCCAAGAACAGGCGGTCATACAGGCGAACTTCGGACCGCCTTGCATGCGGCACCGACAGCCAGTGAATATTGCCCTTGACCTTGCGGGTCTCCGCGCCCGGCGTGCCGCTGCGCGTCGCCTCGTCGTACGTGCAATGCACGGCAACGACATTCCCTACATCGTCCTTGTCCACGCCTGCGCAGCGCACGACGAAGGCGTAACGAAGCCGCACCTCGGCCCCCGGAGACAGACGAAAGAATCCCTTCGGTGGCTGTTCCTCGAAGTCGTCCCGTTCGATCCACAGTTCTTTCGAAAAATTCAGAGCGCGCCTCCCCAACTCGGGCTTTTGCGGGTGGTTCGGCGCCAGACACTCCTCGATGCGGCCTTCGGGGTAATTGTCGATAATGAGCTTGATCGGATCGAGCACGGCAATGCGCCGCTCCGCGCTCTCGTTGAGAATGTCCCGCAGGCAATCCTCGAGCACGCTCATATCGATCCACGAATCCGACTTTGAAACGCCGATCCGTTCTGCGAACAAGCGAATCGATTCGGGGGTATATCCGCGGCGCCGCAAGCCGGCCAGCGTCGGCATGCGCGGATCGTCCCATCCGTCGACGTAATCCTCGTCGACAATCCGCAGGAGCTTGCGCTTGCTCATCACGGTATAGGTGAGATTCAGGCGGGCGAACTCGTACTGTTGCGGCAGCGGCCGCTGCAGCAATCCGGCTTCGGCAAGGCGCTCGATGACCCAGTCGTACAGCGGACGATGATCCTGAAACTCCAGCGTGCAGATCGAATGGGTGATGCGCTCGATGGCATCCGAGATGCAGTGCGTATAGTCGTAGAGCGGGTACACGCACCACTTGTCGCCAGTGCGATGATGCGAGATATGGCGGATCCGATAGATCGCCGGATCGCGCATGTTGATGTTGGGGCTGGCGAGATCGATCTTGAGCCGCAAGACGTGCGCGCCGTCAGGAAATTCTCCTTCCTTCATGCGCCGAAAAAGATCGAGATTGTCCTCGACCGAGCGGTCGCGGTACGGACTGGGATATCCCGGCTCGGTCAAGGTCCCGCGCAGGCGGCGCATCTCGTCCGGCGTCGAGCTCTCCACGTACGCGAGACCGGCTTTGATGAAATGCCTCGCGAATTGATACAACCTGTCGAAGTAATCGGACGCGTGGTACAGATGCGGGCCCCAGTCAAAACCCAGCCAATGAACCGCTGCCTTGATCGCTTCCTCGTATTCGAGGTCTTCCTTGACCGGATTGGTGTCGTCGAAGCGCAAATGGCAGACGCCGCGGTTTTCCGCCGCCAGTCCGAAATTCAGGCAAATCGATTTGGCATGGCCGATATGGAGGTATCCGTTTGGCTCGGGGGGAAAGCGCGTGACAACTCGCCCGCCATACTTGTTTGTCCGAAGGTCCTCGGCGATGATCTGGCGCAGGAAATTGGAGGCCGGAGCCTGCGAAGAATTATGTGGCAGTGCAACAGTCATGCAGTTTGTTCATGAACAAACAGGGCGATCCAGCCATTCTAACCGGCGGGCTTGGAGCCGTCATGGCTCGCCATGCCAGACGCAATCCTACATACTCGCGCAAGCCGCATGCAGCAAGGCTTGCCGAGTACATGCGGGTTGCAATTGAGATGGTTTGTCCACATTATCTGTGGATAAAATTGTGCATATCTTGTAATTTCGGTCGCTAAGTCATCCGCCGCGTAGGGATTTCATTGTCATGCTCAAATTCGCACCGCGTTTTTGTTTAATTTTTTCATGAGCTTGGAATTTCTCTTCGGCGCATCGCAAGGCGACTTCACAGGATCCCGGCGCAAGCCGCGGCATTGGATATTTGTGGTCGGCTCGAAACACGTGTCATGGACAAACCCTATCCTTTCTCCGATGTGAAACCGGTCGCCCCGGGCATGACATCGCTTCCGTCGGCGGCACCGGTGCTGCCGGTTTCACTGTTGGTGGGATCGGCCAGGCTCCTTATCGAGCGCCACCTCGGGCTGGCTTGGGTAAGCGGCGAGGTGTCCAATCTCACCCGCGCCGCATTCGGGCACTGTTATTTCGTGCTCAAGGACGCGCACGCGCAGGTGCGCTGCGTGTTGTTCAAAAGCAAGCTGCAACTGCTCGATGTAGTAATCAAGGACGGTCTGTGCGTGGAGGTTCGCGCGACGCCCACCATCTATGAAGCGCGCGGCGAATTCCAATTGAACGTGGAAATGGTGAGGCTAGCCGGCCAGGGCGCACTGTTCGAGAAATTTGCGCGGCTCAAATTGCGACTCGAGCGCGCAGGCTGGTTCAGCACCGAGCGCAAGCGTTCTATACCGTCTTTCCCGCACGCGGTGGGGATCGTAACGTCGACCCAGGCGGCCGCACTGCGGGACGTGCTGATAACGCTGCGGCGCCGTTTCCCCGGACTTCGCGTCATCGTCTATCCAAGCGCAGTGCAGGGCGCGGCCGCGGCCGCGGAGATCGCGGCGGCGATCGCAATCGCCAACGCGCGGTCCGAGGTCGATGTGCTCATCGTTTGCCGCGGTGGCGGATCGCTCGAAGACCTGTGGGCATTCAACGAAGAGACCGTCGCGCTCGCCGTATTCGAGTCGCGCATCCCGGTTATCAGCGGCGTCGGACACGAAACCGATTTCACCATCTGTGATTTCGTCGCCGACGCTCGCGCTGCAACGCCGACCGGCGCAGCGACGCTGGCCGCACCCGATGGCGCAGCCTTGCGCTCGCAGGCGGCGGGGATCGCCGCGCGTTGGCACCGCGCCGGTGAACGGACGTTGGAGCTGCGCATGCAAAGGCTCGACGCCGCATCACGCAACCTCATTCATCCCGCGGCAAGGCTCGCCCAGCAAGGTGCGACGCTGGCAGCGCTCGCCATGCGAATGAAGCGCGCGGTGGGTAGCGAGCAAACAAGGCTGCGGCGCGAATGCGCGCTGCTAGGCCAGGGAATGGCCCGTCTGCTGCGCATGACACCGCGCGAGGCATCGAGTCTTGCGCTCGCCGGCGAGCGCCTCCGGCGCGCCCAATCGGGCCGGCTTTCCGCGACGTCGAATGCGCTGGGCTTGCTCGATCGCAGCCTGAGACACCTGGATCCGTTGCGGGTGCTCGATCGCGGATACAGCATCGTGACCGGCCCGTCGGGGGCGGTCGTGCAGGACGCTGCGGCGATTGCCGTGGTTGCGCGCGGTGAAGCCGACGCAGAGGTGATACGTCGTATCGCGGCGGGCGAGCCTGAGCCGCCCACCGAGCTACCCCGCTAGGAAGCGCTGCTCAAGCTTCGTCAGGGTCGGGATTGTCGATGGCGCCCTCCCCGCGCGCTCTGGCGACTCCGTCCTCGGGCGCCTGCGCCGCGATTTGCGGCGTGGCGCATCTAACGTCGGCATTTTGTGCGCGATGGCGCAGCGCGTGGTCCATCAATACCAACGCGAGCATCGCCTCGGCGATGGGCGTAGCGCGCAAGCCGACGCAGGGATCGTGCCTGCCGTGCGTGTTCAGGATCACCGGCTTCCCGGCCTTGTCTATGGAGCGCCGGTCGAGCCGGATCGACGACGTGGGTTTGACCGCGATCGATACCCGGATGTCCTGACCTGTCGAGATGCCGCCCAGGATGCCGCCCGCATGGTTCGAGGTGAATCCCTGCGGCGTCATCTCATCCGAATGCTCGGTGCCTTTTTGGGTGACACAGCCAAAGCCCGCGCCGATCTCGACGCCCTTGACCGCGTTGATGCCCATCATCGCATGGGCGATGTCGGCGTCCAGCTTGTCCGCGACCGGCTCGCCCCAGCCGACTGGAACGTTTTGGGCGACGACGGTGATGCGCGCACCGCACGAATCGCCCGACTTGCGCAGTGAATCCATGAATGCCTCGAGCTCGGCCACGATTTCGTCATTCGGCGAAAAAAAGGGATTTTGATCGACGTGGCGCCAGTCCTTGAACGGAATCTCATGCGTTCCGATCTGCGCAAGATGACCTCGAACGACGACGCCATAGCGCAGATTGAGCCACTTCCTTGCGATGGCTCCCGCCGCGACGCGCACCGCGGTTTCGCGCGCCGATTGCCGCCCGCCACCGCGAAAATCGCGAATGCCGTACTTTTGCCAATAGGTGTAATCGGCATGGCCGGGACGAAATGTCTCCGCGATCGTCGCGTAATCCTTGCTGCGGGCATCCTCGTTGCGAATGAGCAGCGCGATCGGCGTGCCCGTCGTGCGTCCTTCGAACACGCCGGAGAGTATTTCCACCGAATCGGACTCCCGGCGCTGGGTCACATGGCGCGAGGTCCCCGGTTTTCTCCGGTCGAGCTCACGCTGAATATCGTTGGTGTCGAGTTCGAGTCCCGGCGAACAACCGTCGACCACGCAGCCGATCGCCGGCCCGTGCGATTCGCCGAACGAGGTCACGCAGTAGAGCCTTCCGAACGTGTTACCTGACATCGGCGCTGCGGGAATGTTGAACTGCGATGAGTTTAGCATGCACGTTTTGCCGTCCACCTCTGCCTGTTGCGGTACGATGCAAGCGCATCGACTCACTGCCATGCCTGAATCTTCTTGATTGCGATTCCCTCCGAGCTTGCTCGAGCGCTGGCGACCGCGAAACGAGTTGTGGTGCTGACCGGAGCCGGTGTATCCGCCGAGTCCGGCGTACCGACGTTTCGCGACGCGCAAACCGGACTCTGGGCGCGGTTCGATCCGAGAGAGCTTGCGACGCCGGCGGCATTCGCGAAAAATCCGAGGCTCGTCTGGGATTGGTACGCCTGGCGGCGCGAACGCGTGAGCCGGGTCGAGCCCAACGCCGGCCACCGTGCGCTGGTCGAGATCGAGCGCCGTGTGCCCGAGTTCGTGCTGATCACCCAGAACGTCGACGGCCTTCATCAACGAGCCGGCAGCCGGCGCATCGTCGAGTTGCACGGCAACATCACCCGCGTCAAATGCTCGCGCGAAGGGACGCACGTCGAGCGCTGGGATGCCAGCGATGGCGAGGTTCCGCAGTGTCCGAGCTGCGGCGCGCTGCTGCGACCCGATGTGGTGTGGTTCGAGGAAATGTTGCCGCCGGACGCGCTTGCCGCCGCGGAGAACGCTGCGAGCCGCTGCGACCTGATGCTGGTCGCAGGGACGTCGGCGGAGGTCTACCCCGCCGCCGCGCTGCCGCGCTTTGCCGAAGAAGCCGGTGCCATTGTTGTCGAGGTCAATCCGGACTCGACCGCGCTGTCGCATCGCGTCGACTACGCGCTGCGCGCGCCGTCCGGCGTAGCGCTTCCCGCACTTGTCGCGGCAAGCTGGACGGCCTAAGGCCAATATCCAGCAGCGCGTCCCTGGCGTCGTTAACGCCAATCGCCTCGCAGAGCCAGCACCTTCTGTTGAAGCAGCTCCGGCGTGGCGAGCTCAGGGGCGATCGGAGCGCCGGCGACCAAGGCGATCTTGGAGAACATTCCACGAGCGCGTTGCATGGCCCTGCCCTGCGAGGAACGGCTGAAGAAGCTTCCCCACAGGCCGCGCAGCGCCAGCGGAACTACCGGCACGGGCGATATCTCGAGAATGCGCTGCAGGCCGGGACGAAAAGGGTTGAGCTCGCCCGTCTGGGTCAGCTTGCCCTCTGGAAAGATGCCGACGATCTCGCCCGCCTTGAGCGCCTTGGCCGCATCTTCGAAAGCGCGCTCTTTCATCGCCGCATCTTCCTTTGCCGACGCGATCGGGATGGTCCGCATCGTTCGAAAAATGAAATTGAGCACCGGGATGCCGAAGATGCGATGGTCCATCACAAACCGGATTGGACGCCGCACACACGCGGCGATGACGATCGCGTCGACAAAGCTGACGTGGTTGCAGACGATGACGCACGCGCCCTCCGCCGGAATCCGCTCCAGCCCTTCCTTGTCGACGCGATAGAAGGAGTGGATGAGGAGCCAGGCGAGAAAGCGCATCAGGAACTCGGGGACCAAGGAGTAGATGTAGACCGCCACTGCCGCGTTCATGACGCCCGTCACCAGAAAGAGCTGTGGAATACTCAATCCTGCTTTGAGCAACCCGACCGCTATCCCCGCGGATGCGACCATGAAGATCGCGTTGAGAATGTTGTTTGCCGCGATGATCCGGGAGCGGAATGCCGGTTCCGAACGCTCCTGGATCAATGCGTACAGCGGCACGATGTAGAAGCCGCCGAACATGCCGAGCAGCACCAGATCTGCCGCGACCCTCCAGTGCGCATGCACCGCGAGGAATCCGTCGATGCCCGTCAACGCCGCGGGGTGAAGACCGCGACTGGCCAACCACAGGTCGACTGCGAATAGCGACAGCCCGATCGAGCCGAAGGGCACCAGGCCGACCTCGACCTTGCGTCCGGACATTCGCTCGCACAGAAGCGACCCGGCGCCGATGCCCACCGAAAAAATCGCCAGCAGGAGCGTTGCGACGTGCTCGTCTCCGCCGAGGACGTCCTTGGTGAAGTTGGGAAACTGGGTGAGGAAGGTGGCGCCGTAAAACCAGAACCAGGAGATGCCGAGCATGGAAAGCCATACGACGCGATTGCCTTGCGCGAAGCCAAGGTTTTTCCAGGTCTCGGTGAACGGGTTCCAATTGATTCCGAGCCCGGGCGCGACAGCGGGTGTGAGCGGTATGCCGCGGCTGACGAGATAGCCGGCAACCGCAACCGCGATCGCCACGCCGCCGGCGTAAAGCGGCCCATCGGGCTTGGCGGCAACCACGACACCGCCGACGATCGTGCCGAGCAGAATGGCGACGAAAGTGCCCATTTCGACCAGGCCGTTGCCGCCGATAAGCTCGGTCGGCTTGAGATGTTGCGGCAGGATCGCGTACTTCACCGGGCCGAACAGCGTCGAATGCACCCCCATCAGCGCCAGCGCAAGAAAGAGCAGCAGCAGATCCTGACGCCAGAAACCGACGAGGCCGATGACCATGATGGCGATTTCGAACAGCTTGATCCATCGGATCAGGCGCGACTTCTCGAATTTATCGGCGAGCTGTCCCGCCGTTGCCGACAACAGGACGAAGGGGAGAATGAACAGGCCGGCTGCCAGATTGACGAGGTCGTTGCTCGACAAGGAAGTCAGCGAAGCGGCCTGATACGCAACAAAGATGATCAGCGCATTCTTGTAGAGGTTGTCGTTGCCGGCGCCGAGGAATTGCGTCCAGAAAAAAGGCGCAAAGCGGCGCTCGCGCAAAAGCTGGAACTGACTGTGTTCGGTCATGGGTTGGTAGCGTTGTGCGGACGGTCCGGCACCGCGGGTGCCGTTTCGAAGGCGTCGGCGAGAGCATTTCGAAAGCGTCGACGCCGGGCAGGAAATATACCTCCTTGCCGACTTTTTGGCTCTGTTGTGCGCTCTTTCGCGCGTCCGGCGTGGGCTACAATGAGAGCGCTTTCAATACCGAAGCAGCCTTCTTCCCATGCGCGCCTATCTCGACTTCATGCGCCACGTGCGCGACCACGGCCACCGCAAGGATGATCGTACCGGAACCGGAACCCTGTCGGTCTTCGGTTACCAGATGCGCTTCAACCTGGCGGCCGGATTTCCGCTGCTGACCACAAAAAGGGTGCATACGAAGTCGATCATCCACGAGTTGCTGTGGTTTCTGGCGGGAGAGACCAACGTGCGCTACCTGCAGGAACACGGCGTCACCATCTGGGACGAATGGGCGGACGAAGACGGCGAGCTTGGACCGGTCTATGGATATCAGTGGCGATCGTGGCCCGCTCCGGACGGCCGCCACATCGACCAATTGTCGAATGTTGTGGCAGAAATAAGAAGGAATCCCGACTCGCGCCGGTTGATCGTGTCGGCGTGGAATGTGGGCGATATTCCGCGAATGAAGCTCCCGCCATGCCACGCCTTTTTTCAGTTCTACGTGGCGGACGGCAAGCTTTCGTGTCAGCTGTATCAGCGAAGCGCCGACATCTTCCTGGGCGTCCCCTTCAACATCGCCTCATACGCTTTGCTAACGCACCTCGTCGCGCAGCAATCGGATCTCGGCGTAGGTGACTTCGTCTGGACCGGTGGCGACTGTCATCTTTATGTCAATCATCTCGACCAGGTCGAGACGCAGCTCGCCCGCGCGCCCCACGCGCCGCCGACGCTGGTGATAAAACGCCGCCCGGCGTCTCTGTACGAGTATCGCTACGAAGATTTTGAAATTGTCGACTACCGATTCCATCCGGCAATCAAGGCGCCCGTGGCTGTCTGATCGGGCGTTTGCGGCGACGCCGACGCCGCCGTGCAATGGACCACACGGAGGTAACCAGAAATGATTCGCAAGCTCAAGTCAGGCGAGTATCGCCTGTATTCGCGAAAGCTGAACCCGAAAACAGGCAAGCGGCGCAATCTCGGGACCTTCAAATCGCGCGAAGCAGCCGAGGCGCACGAGCGCGCGGCGCAGTACTTCAAGCGTCATTGATTGCCGCGGCCGCCCAAGGGCCAAAAAAAAGCCCGCCGGGAGGAGTAGAGCGGGCAAGGGGGATTCGGAATAAGCGCGTAGCTTTACAAAATCGCTCCGGCGGCCTCCCGAAGTCGCCAGGTGTTAGATGATGCTACGGGCGGCGTTGATCCGTTCAGCGAGCTGCTCGAGCGCTTCTTCCTGGGACGGCGGCGAGACTGCCTTCGCGGGCTCGGGAGCTTCGCGCTCGCGCGACCCGGCCGTCTGCGGCAGCCAGAACTCGGAAAACTTCGGCGAAAACGTCTCCATGGCGCTTCTCCTGCTCATGTTTGCGCACGCGTTTGAGCGTGTGCGTTAGCTCCTCAAGCAGGCTAAAAGCAAGCGACGTGCCAAGACCAAACCAGCCTTCCGACCATACGCCGTTTTGACAGCGCTTTGCGAGGAGCGCACAACTCGCCAGCCTTGACGGGGCGGCTCACTTATTGCGCGGCCAACTGTCGCATTTAAGCGACATCTGCCTCGGCCGATTAGCCACTATGTTGATTATAAGTATGAAAGCATGTCGTTTTAAAACGACATGCTGACGAAAAAAAGCAACACTTGGGGTCAGGCCAGCCGTGACGGGCTCAGGTCTTGGCTTCCTTGAACATCGCCGGTTCCAAGCGATGGCGCTGCAGCAACTTGTAGAATTCAGTCCGGTTTCTTTTGGCGAGCGTCGCGGCTTGGGTGACGTTGCCTCCGGTGATCTTGAGCAGGCGCACGAGATAGTCGCGCTCGAACTGCTTGCGAGCCTCTTCGAAGGGCGCGAGCACGCCGGCGTCCTCGCGCAGCGCGCCGTGCACGAGTGTCGCGGGAATCACGCTGGTCGTGGTCAGCGCGACGGCTTGCTCGAGCAGATTGAGCAACTGGCGGACGTTTCCGGGCCAGGGTGCGCCGATCAACAGCGCCATGGCGTCCGGCGCCAAAGACGGCACCGGCTTGCGATAGCGTTCCGCCAGCTTGCGCAAAAAGTGTGTCGCCAGCAGCGGGATGTCCTCGCGGCGTTCCGCCAGAGGCGGAAGCTTGAGCGACACTACATTGAGGCGGTAATACAGATCCTCGCGGAATTCGCCTGCCGCTTTCTGGGCGTCGAGATCGCGATGGGTGGCTGAGATTACTCGTACGTCGACGAGAACCGA
Source organism: Betaproteobacteria bacterium (assembly GCA_005889025.1). Lineage (GTDB taxonomy): Bacteria > Pseudomonadota > Gammaproteobacteria > Burkholderiales > Casimicrobiaceae > PALSA-1003. The sequence continues at coordinate 3,659 of VBCZ01000240.1, read as the reverse complement.
GGCAGTCGCGCCGACGGGGCGCACTTCGCTCTCCTGAAGCACGCGCAAAAGCTTCACCTGCAGCGCGAGCGGCATGTCCCCTATCTCGTCAAGGAAGATCGTGCCGCCGTCTGCCGCCTGGAACAGGCCCTTGTGCGCCTGTATCGCACCGCTGAACGCTCCGCGCGCGTGTCCGAAGAGCTCGGATTCGAGCAATGGCTCGGGAATCGCGCCGCAGTTCACGCCGATGAAGGGCTTTGCCGCGCGCCCGCTCGCGCGGTGGATCGCGCGGGCCAACAGTTCCTTGCCGGTCCCCGACTCGCCGAATATGAGGACGCTTGCGTCGGACTCGGCGACCAGCCTCGCCTGGCGCAGCAGGTCTTCCATGCGTGGGCTGCGTGTAAGAATGCCCGAGCGCCATTCGCCTCGCGATTGCACCGATGCCTCGGGGCCGCCCCCGCTCAAACGCACCGCGGCAGCGACCTTCTGCAGCAATTCCTGACTATCGAAGGGCTTGGTGAGAAAACCGAACACGCCCCGCTGTGTCGCCGATACCGCGTCCGGAATCGTCCCGTGAGCGGTCAGGATGATGACGGGCAGCGCGGGGTGCTGGCGATGAATCGCGTCAAAAAGCGTCAGACCGTCGATACCCGGCATCTTGAGATCGGTGATCACGGCGGCGGGACGCGACACCGCGAGCGCCGCAAGCGCCGTTTCTCCGCTGTCTGCAGTGCGCACGCTGTAGCCGGCAGAGGTCAGGCGCAGGCTGATGAGCTTCAGCAGATCGGGATCATCGTCGACAAGAAGGACTTCGCTTGAATGAGGCGTGCTTGGCTTCATCTTCCGGTGCCTCCTCCCCCTCCCCCGCCTCCGGCGCCGCCGGCGTTGCGGTTGCGCTCCAGCAAGAGACTGCGTTCGACCGCGCGCAATTGGTCGAGTTTCTCCTGCGCGGCGGCGCTTTTTTTCCTTTCTTCCGCCAGGCCGCGAACCCGTTCGACAATCTGCGAGTAAAGCACCGCGGCCAATTGCCGCACCGGCGAGCTTCCCGGAGTTTTGCCGACGACAGCCTCCAACAATGCCATCGCCCGGACATCGTCAGGCGGCCCTGCCCCGGGCAGCGTGAGCAAGACGGCAAGACGAACTCGGTTGACGTCGGTGCGGGCGCGGTTGACTGCCTGAGCGGCAGCGGCGAGATCTCGACGAAGCTCGTCGGCCGTTTCGCTGGCGTAACGCTGCAAGTCCGCGATGAGCGCAAGCATCTGCTGTTCTTCTTCGTTGACCGGCGCAGCCACAGGCGCCGGCGCAGGAGGCGCGGCCTGCTGGACGATCACCACCGGGGAGATCGGCACCGGCGCGACTTGGACGGTCTCGCGTTCCGGCTCCGGCGTCGCTTCAACGATCGGTGCGAGTTCAGGCTGAGGCTCAACGCGCACAGGCGGAGCCGCCGCACACGCCGCAAGCATAGCGACGACAGCCACCGCGGCGCCGGCCCGCGCTTGTGGCGGCATTCCTATGCTTCCCTCTCGAGACTCACTGGAGCGGCGTTGCGCGCGGGGGCCTGATGCAGGGAAAGCGCGAGCGGAAGCCTGAGCCTGAAGTGCGCCCCGCGCGCACCGTCGGAACGATCGAGCACCTCGATGAGACCACCGTGCGCAAGCGCGTACTCGCGCGCGATCGCAAGGCCCAGCCCCGAGCCCTTGATGCGGCCTTCCGGCGCGTTCTTGCCCTGATAGAACGAGTCGAAGATTCGCGGTCGATCGCCCGGATCGATTCCCGGACCTTCATCGACTACGTCCAAAACGCCGAATTCATCTTCGATACGAAGGTCGAGCGAAATCGTACCGGTGCGAGGCGAATACTTGATCGCGTTCGACAATAAGTTGTCGACAATGGCGTGAATCTTGTTCCCATCACCGATCACGATCGCCGAGGTGAGCTTCGCTTCGAAAGTGATCATCCGAGCAAAAGCGGCAAGCTTGTGTTCGCGCACTACGCGCCGTATGACATCCTCGAGCGCGACCGGACCCAGTGTCTGCGGCTCCATGCTTCGCGTTTGATGGTAAGTCAGCAGGTCCTCGATAAGCTTCTGCAGCGAGAGTGTATTTTCCCGAACGATGCGGACGATCTCCTGCTGCTCCGGCGATAGCTCGCCGCCGACGCGATCGCGCAGGAGCTCGGCACCTTCCCGCACCGCCGTGAGCGGCGTTTTGAGCTCGTGTGAAACATGGCGGAGAAACCGGTTCTGCTGCTCTTCCAGCTCGTGCAGGCGCGACCGCAACCACTCGAGTCGCTGTCCCATATAGCGCAGATCCTGAGGCCCATTGACCTCGATCGCGTGCGTAAAATCGGCCGTGCCCATCTGTCGGATCGCCTGGTCGAGCTGCCGGAAAGGGCGCGCGATCAGCACGGCAAAAATAATGGCCAGCGCAAGGGCAATCAACCCTGCGGCCAGCGCCAAATAGCCCCAGGTCTTGCGTCCTTCCGCGGCCGTATCCTGCAAGCGCTCGATCTCGCGCTCGGTAAGGCTATTGGTGGCTGTGAGCATGGCCTGCGCGCCTTCGGCGATGGCCGCATAACCTTCGGCAAGAGTCACGGCGGCGCCCGCCGGCCGCCGCCGCGCTTTCAACAACTCATAGAGCCGGCTCTCGCTGTCGTCGAGCTTTTCCAGCGCGAGCAGCTGCGCGCGATCGAGCGGAAGGCGCGACAGTTGCTGCGACGTCTGCCGGAAATCCTGCCGCAGTCGACCGTAATCCTCGACAAGCTGCGGATCGTCAAGGATGAGATGCTGGCGGACCAGACGCTCGAGCGTGGTCGCTTGCTCGTAGAGCTGTCGGCTGGCACGTCCCGCCTGCGCGGCCTGCAGCACCGCCTGCTGACCCTGCGTTCCCAAGCGATCCAGGCTGACGATGAGTTCGACCAATGCATAAAGCAGCGGCAGACTGACCAGAAGGAATCCGAGTAGGATGAATTTGACGAATGAACGCGGGTAATACACGAGAGTGTGGGAACCTCTGCGGTCCCGCGGCCGCTATAATCGAATGAGACGACTGCGCCATAGGCTGCGAGCCACGGTGAACGATACACTACCCCGCGCCGTGCCGCCAACCGAAGAGGCACCTGCGCGACGCATCGCGCTGATCGCCGCCATCGCCGAAAACGGCGTCATCGGCGTCGATAATGGCTTGCCCTGGCGCTTGCCCGACGATCTCAAGCATTTTCGCGACCTGACCATCGGCCACAGCATCATCATGGGCCGCAAAACGTGGGATTCCATCGGCAAGCCGCTTGCGGGACGCCAGAACATCATTGTCAGCCGAAATCCAGGGTTCTGCGCGCAAGGGGCGCACGTCGCCCACTCGTTCGAGCATGCGCTATCGCTTGCCGCGCTGCCGGATCCGGTGTTCGTGATCGGTGGGGCAGCCCTCTATCGCGCCTCACTGCCGAGCGCTCAGTTGCTCTACCTCACCGAGATACGGCGCTCTTTCGCCGGAGATGCCTTCTTTCCGAACTACGCCCACGATGCGTGGCGGGAAATCTCGCGCGAGTCGAAGCGTGTGGACGGTGCGCAGGGTTTTGCCTACGATTTCGCAGCCTACGAGCGATCGAGCGCCTGACGCTGCTCGCATTCGGTCATAACATACAAGGGAGAATCGTCATGTCAGAAGACCATTTCCACGTAC
>VBCZ01000239.1:2346-5989 GCA_005889025.1 Betaproteobacteria bacterium | reverse complement strand
GCTGGCGAGCGCCGGCATTGCCGCGGCGGCACCGGCAGTTGCGGCCGACACGATCAAGGTAGGCGTTCTGCATTCGCTTTCGGGGACGATGGCGATCAGCGAAACCGTCCTCAAGGATGTGACGCTGATGGGGATCGACGAGATCAACGCCAAGGGCGGTGTGCTGGGCAAGAAGCTCGAGCCGGTCGTGGTCGATCCCGCGTCGAACTGGCCGCTGTTCGCCGAAAAGGCCCGGCAACTGCTGACTCAGGACAAGGTCGCCGTCGTGTTCGGTTGCTGGACATCGGTTTCGCGGAAGTCCGTGCTGCCGGTATTCGAGGAGCTCAACGGGCTGCTTTTCTACCCGGTGCAGTACGAAGGCGAAGAGCTTTCCAAGAACGTTTTCTATACCGGCGCCGCCCCGAATCAGCAGGCGATCCCCGCAGTGGAATACCTCATGAGCAAGGAGGGCGGAGGAGCAAAGCGGTTTGTCTTGCTCGGAACCGACTATGTCTATCCGCGCACGACCAACAAGATCCTGCGTTCGTTCCTGCATAGCAAGGGCGTCGCCGACAAGGATATCGACGAGAAGTACACGCCGTTCGGTCATTCCGATTATCAGACCATCGTCGCGGACATCAAGAAGTTTGCCGCCGGCGGCAAGACCGCCGTGGTATCGACCATCAACGGTGACTCCAATGTGCCGTTCTACAAGGAGCTCGGCAACCAGGGGCTGAAGGCGACCGACGTTCCCGTCGTCGCGTTTTCCGTCGGCGAAGAGGAGTTGCGCGGCGTGGACACCAAACCTCTGGTCGGGCATCTCGCGGCCTGGAACTACTTCATGTCGCAAAAAAACCCGGCGAACGACGAGTTCAAGAAAAAGTGGGCCGCGTATGCCAAGGCGAAGAACTTGCCCGGCGCCGATAAGCCGCTGACGAACGATCCGATGGAAGCTGCCTACGTCGGCCTGAACATGTGGAAGCAGGCCGTTGAGAAGGCCAAGTCCACCGACGTCGACAAAGTGATCGCGGCGATGGCGGGACAGACGTTCAATGCCCCCGACGGATTCATGATCAAGATGGACGAGAAGAACCACCATCTGCACAAGCCCGTATTCATCGGTGAAGTGCAGGCCAACGGCCAGTTCAACGTGGTGTGGAAGACGCCGGGTCCGATCAAGGCAACGCCGTGGAGCCCGTACATTCCCGAAGACAAGGGCAAGAAAGACGAGCCGGAAAAGAAGTGACGCATCCGCCCAAGAGCGGGTCGCGTAGCGGCCCGCGATTGGCAAGCGGATGCGTCATCCCGGGCGAGCGTAGCGAGACCCGGGATCCAAGTGAGCGGTGATGACGCCGGCGCACTTGGGTCCCGGCCTTTCGCCGGGGCGACTAACTCGTCTCCCAGGCGAGTGTGACCATCCGGGACTTGCCTGGCCGTGGGTTCGACTGACAGTGTTGTAAGTGGACGCGGCGGTGGCGGCCCGTGATCACCCGACGCCGCCGGTCCTTGCTTGCTGGATTTATGGAAGAGGATACCGTGGTCGCGATCATGCGCTGCTGCCTCGCGCTCTTCTTTGGCGCAATGTCGTTTCTATCGCATGCCATCGCTCCCGAAGTAGTGCGCGACCTTGCGCTCGGCGACAACGACGCCAAGGCAAAGGCCATCGGCGCGCTGGCAGCCAGCGGCGATGCAGCGGCGCTTCCGCTGCTTCAGGCCTTGCTCGAAGGCCAAGTTCAGACCGTCGGCGATGCTCAGGTGCTACTCATCAAGGGCGACAGCGCGAGCGATCTCGTTTCAGGGCAGACCGTCGCGCCCCTGCCTGAGAATCGCGACGATGTCATCATCAACAATCGCATTCGCAAGGAGCTCGGCACCGCGATCGCCGTGCTGAAGCTCGGTTCGCCCGACCACGAGGTTCGGCTGGCGGCAGCGAAGGAGCTGCAAAGCGGTGCCGACGAGGAACTGCTGCCGGCGATCAGCGCGGCGATCGCAAAAGAAACCGACCCCGAAGTCCAAGGCCTCCTCAGCTTGGCGAAAGCATCGGTCCAACTCGCGAGCAGCGACAAGGACACCCGACTCGCCGCGATTCGGGCATTGGCCGACAGCAATAACTCCAATACCAAGACGCTGCTGCTCGCCGTGCTCGAGCAAAAGGACGGAAATTTCGCCGAGCCCGACGCCGACGTGCGCGCGGCAGCAGAAAAGTCGCTGCGGGCGGTGCAGGGCAGATTGTCGACCGGCGAAATGGTCGGGCGCGTCTTCAGCGGAATCTCGCTGGGCAGCATCCTCTTGCTTGCCGCGCTGGGCTTGGCGATCACCTATGGCCTGATGGGAGTGATCAACATGGCGCATGGCGAGCTGATCATGATCGGCGCCTACACGACCTACGTGATTCAAAACCTTTTCCGATCGCAGGCGCCTGCAATCTTCGACGCCTATCTGATCGCCGCGATACCCGCGTCGTTCGTTGCCGCCGGTCTGGTCGGCATGGCGCTCGAGCGTACGGTGATCCGGTTCCTGTATGGCCGACCGCTGGAGACGCTGCTCGCGACGTGGGGAATCAGCCTGATCCTCATGCAGACCGTACGCACGGTCTTCGGCGCGCAAAACGTTCAAGTCGAGAATCCCTCCTGGATGTCGGGCGGGATCGAAGCGATCACGGGAGTCGTTCTTCCCTTCAGCCGCATCGCGATCATCGGTTTCGCCGCGCTGGTGGTATTGGCGACCTGGCTGCTGCTGACGCGCACGCGATTGGGTCTTTTCGTGCGAGCGGTGACGCAGAACCGCGCGATGGCGAGCTGCACGGGCGTGCCCACGCGCCGTGTGGATACCTGGGCGTTCGGGTTGGGATCGGGGATCGCCGGGCTTGCCGGCTGCGCGCTATCGCAGATCGGCAACGTCGGCCCGGACCTCGGTCAAAGCTACATCGTCGACTCGCTCATGGTCGTCGTGCTCGGCGGCGTGGGACAGCTTGCGGGAACGGTGTATGCTGCGCTGGGGCTCGGCATCGTCAACAAATTCCTCGAAGCGTGGTCCGGTGCCGTTCTGGCCAAGATCGCGGTGCTGGTCTTCATCATCGTGTTCATCCAGAAGCGGCCCCAGGGCCTGTTCGCGCTTAGAGGGCGGATGGCCGAGACATGATGCCGCAGCCGATTCCAGTCGGCGAGCCGGCATGAACTTCCTCGGGGGTGCCGCGTTCGTGCCGCTGGCCATCGCCGGCGGGCCACGGTTCGCGAGGCTCCTGCCCGGCAACGGCTGGATGCTCTACATCGGGGCGGCACTGGTCATCTTTGTGACTTTTCCGGTGCTCAACCTTGTCGTTCCCGCCGACAACGTTCTGCACCTTTCGGACTATTCCGTCACGCTGATCGGCAAGATCATGTGCTACGCGATCGTCGCGCTGGCGATGGACCTGATCTGGGGCTATACGGGGATCCTTTCGCTGGGACACGGATTGTTCTTCGCGCTGGGCGGATACGCGATGGGGATGTACCTGATGCGCTCGATTGGACACGACGGCGTATATCACAGCGACCTCCCGGACTTCATGGTGTTCCTGGACTGGAAGGCGTATCCCAGGTACTGGAGCTTTACCGACCATTTTTTGTATGCGGCGCTGTTGGTCGTGCTGGTCCCCGGCGTGCTCGCGTTCGTGTTCGGATAC
>VBCZ01000239.1:0-2318 GCA_005889025.1 Betaproteobacteria bacterium | reverse complement strand
GTATTCTCGGCTTTTCCGTCACTGCGCCCCAGACGCGCATGGCGCTCTTTGCGCTGACCGGCGGTACGCTGCTCGCTTTCATGCTGCTTGCCCGCTGGATCGTGACATCCAAGCTGGGCCGGGTCCTGACCGCGATTCGCGATGCTGAAACCCGGGTGATGTTTTCGGGTTACAACCCGCTCTACTTCAAGCTTTTCATCTGGACGCTTTCAGCCGTGATCTGCGGCATCGCCGGCGCGCTCTACGTTCCTCAAGTCGGGATCATCAATCCAAGTGAGATGTCGCCTGCGAACTCGATCGAGATCGCCATCTGGACCGCTGTGGGAGGACGGGGAACGCTTCTCGGGCCCGTCCTGGGCGCCGCGGCGGTCAATCTCGGCAAGAGCTGGTTCACGCAGGTCCTTCCCGAATACTGGCTGTTCGTGCTGGGCCTGCTGTTCATTCTGGTGACACTTTTTCTTCCGCACGGCCTCGCCGGACTCGCAACGATGCGTCGGAGGCGATCGTGACCAGCCCGGCTGGCGAGCGTTGGGACGACGCGACGGCGGCATCGGGCGTTCGCCTGCGCGGCCCGGGCGTCGACACCACGCATCGCGGGATCCTCTACCTCGACGGAATTTCGGTGAGCTTCGACGGTTTCAAGGCGCTGGACAACCTGTCGCTGACGATCGATGCGGGCGAGTTGCGCTGCGTGATCGGCCCCAACGGGGCAGGCAAGACAACGATGATGGACGTCGTGACCGGCAAGACGCGGCCCGATGCCGGCACCGCGTTTTTCGGCCAGACCATCGATCTCACGCGCTTTTCCGAGCCGGAGATCGCCGATGCGGGTATCGGCCGCAAGTTCCAGAAGCCGACCGTTTTCGAGCGCCACACCGTGTTCGAGAACCTCGAGCTCGCGCAAAAATGCGACAAGCGGGTGTGGCCCACGCTCGGCTCGCGACTGGACGCCGAGGCCCGCGACCGCATCGCGGCGACGCTGGAGACGATCAAGCTCCTGCCCGAGGCGTCGCGTCAGGCGGGGCTTCTCTCCCACGGTCAGAAGCAGTGGCTGGAAATCGGCATGCTGCTCATGCAGGAGCCGCAGCTCCTCCTGCTCGACGAGCCCGTGGCGGGAATGACCGACGACGAGACCATGCGCAGCGCCGAGCTGTTCGTCTCGCTCGCGGGCGCGTATACGCTGATCGTGGTCGAGCACGACATGGACTTCGTCGAGCGGATCGCGCAAAAGGTGACCGTTCTGCACGAAGGGCGCGTCCTGGCGGAAGGCACCATGGATCAGGTTCAGCAGGACGAGCAGGTGGTCGAAGTCTTTCTCGGACGATGACGGGCATAAAGATTGAGCCATAGCCCCGCTCGCCGTGCTCAAGCCGTCGTCGCGCTTTTGCCCGCGGCGCGCCGCGCTCGCTAAGAGACTTTGCCTATGCTTTCGGTTTCCGGGATCAACCAGTATTACGGCGGCAGCCACATCCTGCGCAATGTCGGATTCGATGTTCCGGCGCGAGGATGTACCGCGCTGTTGGGACGAAACGGCGTCGGCAAGACCACGCTCCTGAAATGCCTCATGGGGCTGCTGCCTATCCGGTCCGGTGCGATTGCGCTCGACGGCGCCCGCATCTCCGACTTGCCGCCGTATGCCCGTGCCGCGCTCGGGATCGGGTACGTTCCGCAGGGTCGCGACATCTTCCCGCGCCTCACCGTTTTGGAAAACCTTCAGATGGGGCTCGCGACGCGCAAGCGCGGCAGCGCGCTGCCGGAATTCATTTTCGAGATGTTTCCCGCCTTGAAGAATATGCTGAACCGGCGCGGCGGCGATCTCTCGGGCGGTCAGCAGCAGCAGCTCGCGATCGGACGCGCGCTCGCCATGCAGCCGAGGCTGCTGATTCTCGACGAGCCGACGGAAGGAATCCAGCCATCGATCATCAAGGATATCGAACGCGCCATTCGCAAGCTGATCGCGTCAGGCGACATCGCGATTCTTCTTGTCGAGCAATACTACGACTTTGCGAAGTCGCTTGCCGACCACTATGTCGTTCTGTCGCGAGGCGAGGTCGTCGCGCGCGGGAAGGGAGCGAGCATGGACAGCGACAACGTGCGCGCGCATCTGTCGGTTTGACAGGTGCGCGCTTCGCACCAGCATCGTAGTATCCCCGTGCGGTTCCCTTTATTGATTTTCTGCCTCGAATCTTCGCATGTGAGCCTGCAGTTCCGGGTCATTGCAGCTTTTCTCCGCAACTAGGCGAGTACCTCGCCCCACGTTTTCCGCTATTCGCGACTGCAGTGCATCATCCGCTTTTTTTTCATTTTTCGGGTCATTC
>VBCZ01000235.1 GCA_005889025.1 Betaproteobacteria bacterium | reverse complement strand
GATTTGCTTGTAACGCTGCGTCGCATACCCGATGAACTGCGCGCGCTGCTCGTTTTCTCGAATGGCCAGGAGCACCGTTCCGATGGGTGAGATGTGGAAGCGCGCGAGCACATGGACGACGACAAGGCCGCATGCCGCCGTGAGCGCGTAGTAGACCCACGGGTTGTTCAAATCGATGCCGATCCAAACGGCGCGAGTGACACCGCCCAAACCGTTCTCGCCTCCGGTAAACGCCGTCCAGCGGAATGCCACCGCGTAGGTCAACGCGGAGAACGCCATCGTCAGCAACGAAAAATACACGCCGCGTCGCCGCAGGACGAGAAATCCAACCAACGCCGACGCTACGAGCAGAAAAGCCAGCGACGACAGGGTCGGCCACAAAATGGAATCGGCAAACCAATGGCGTTGCGCGAGCGCTGCCGCGTACGCGCCCAAGCCGAGCCATGCACCATGCCCGAACGAGACCAGTCCCGTGTGGCCCACCAGCACGTTAAGCGCCATGCACGTGATCGCAAAGATGATGACATCGGTCGCGCTCGTCAACGTCAGTCCGCCCGCACGCAATGCGAACGGCAGCGCGGCGCAGGCGAGCGCCGCAAGCAACAGCGGCGAGCGGAGTATGGTCATTCGAAGCGCTGAATCCGCTCGCCGAAAAGACCACGGGGCCGGAACATCAGCACCAGGATCATGAGCAGGTACATCGATGCTTCTGCCGCGGATGGATAGAAGTAGACCGTGAGGCCGCGCACGACGCCGACGATCAGCGCGGCCCAAACCACACCCCAGAACGAGCCGAGACCACCAATCACCACGACCACGAACGATGCGGTCAAGATGTCGGCGCCCATCGCCGGATGCACTCCGGAGATGGGGGCCAGCAGCACGCCGGCCGCCATGTACGGCGCGAGCGAAATCCCGAGTGCCGCGACCATATCTGGATTCTGTACGCCGGCGCGCACGACGCGCCCGAATGGCGTGCGCCGTAGCAGGTACCATAGCGCCGCTACCGCGATGATCGCGATGGCGAGCATCAACAGCCGGTATCGGGAGTAGATGAAGTCCCCGATCAGGAATTGGCCGCGCAGCGCAGTCGGAATCGAAAATGGAATGGGCGCCGCGCCGAAGATCCAGCGTAATGCCTGCTCGGCGACCATCGCCAATCCGAATGTCAACAACAGGCCCAACGCGGGATCGGTCCGATAGAAACGCCGAAACAGAAAGCGCTCGACGATGAGGCCGATCAGCGCGACGGCCGCCGGAGAGGCGAGCAGTGCACCCGAAAAGCCCAGCGTACCTACGAACTGAACAGCGAAGTAGGCACCGAGCGCGTAGAACGCGCCGTGCGCGAGATTGACCAGTCCGCCTAACGAAAAAATCAGCGTCAGGCCAAGCGCGATGAGGAGATAGTACGCGCCAGCGAGCAGACCATTCAGGATCTGCTCGAGAATCTGGATGAGCATCATGACGGTGCTCCCGCGCTGGGGCGCACGAGATCGAGGCTCTGATTGGCTGCTGGCACGGGGGGCGAGAGCGTGAAAAGATCCCACCGATCCTTGACCTCGGCCGCAGGTTTGAAGGTGACCGTGTACATCTCCTGCATCAACTGGTGATCCCAGTTGCGGTAGTACCCTTCACGGGACTTGAGGATGTCGAACTTCGCGCCCTTTTCGAGATGCTCGGCGACTTTGGTCGAATCGGTGCGCTTGATCTCGTTCATGGCCTGCGCGACGTGCTTGGTCGACATGTAGTCGCCCCACGCCTGATTCTCCGGCGGCTTGCCGTACTTTTTCACGAACGCATCGGTGAAGCGTTGCGCGGACGGCGTCTTCACTTTCGAGTCCCACACCAGCGGCCAGATGCCGAGCACGTTGCCCTTGCCTGCGCCCCATGCCACGGCGGTGTCGAAACCAAATCCGGCAACGGGGTATGGCAAGCCGAACTCGAGATACTGCTTCATGAAGTTAGTGATCTGCGCACCGGCAAGATTCGACACGACGAGGTCCGGCTTGGCGTTGCGGATCTTGAGCAAGAACGGAGAAAAGTCCGCAACGTCGGTCGGCACCAGCTCGTCGGCCGTAAAGGTACCGCCATTGGCGGCCATGAAGCGTTTGGCAACCTTCAGGAGGTCATGTCCAAAAGCGTAGTCTGCGGTCAAGCTGTACCACTTCTTGCCCTTGACCATGCCGTCGCGCAACAACGCCTGACCGCAGGCGCTGACGTACATGCTGTTGGCGGCCTCGGTGTGGAACATGTAGCGGTTGCAGGATTTGCCGCGCAGCTCATCGGAGTTGCAGCCGGTATTGAAGAACAGGATGCGATTGCGCTGAGCGACCTGCGCGATGGCGAGTCCCGAGGCCGAGCTGATCTCGCCGATGATCGCGACGACCTTGTCGCGCTCGATCAGCCGCTCGGCCTTGGTCGAGGCGGTCTGCGGATTGACGCTGTCCTCGGCGATGAGATCGATCTTGCGGCCCATGATGCCTCCGCCGGCATTGATCTCTTCGACCGCGAGATTCACGCCCATCACGGCATACTCGCCCAGCGGGCCGAGGAAACCGGTGCGCGGCGTCAGGTGGCCGATGCGGATCGCGTCGGCCTGGCTGCGAACGATGGCGGGAAAGCCCAGCGTACCAAGCGCGGTAACGGCACCTGCGCTTTTGATCAAATCACGACGACGATGGCTGACCGGCGAACGATCCATGACTCCTCCTGTGGATGGCGATGTCAGGCGCATCTTGTCGTATCGACTGTTCTTGCGCCCGGACTGCAGCAGTTATAATCCAAAGAACGTGCCGCGGTCCAGCATGTGCCGTGCCTGTCCGTCAACCGACTCGCGGTCCATGGCAATCGACGCGCCGCGCGGGCGTGATCCATTCGAAATTAAAGGCGACAGCGCCGCACGTGCGGCATGCGGCATCGTCAGCTGAAGCAGCGCAGGTTCGCGCCGCGAGAGCGACTGCCGGACACCGAAAGCCCGGGAAAACCGACCATGGACCTCGACATTCAGGGATTGCGCGTGGTGGTGACTGCCGGCGCCTCCGGCATCGGCCTCGCGACCGCAAGAGCATTCGCCCGCGAAGGCGCGCGAGTTGTCATCTGCGACGTCGATGGGCGTGCGCTCGACTCGGTCGCGGCCAGCGATCCGGCGCTCGTCCAGGAACAATGCGATGTCGCGGATCCGGCTGCGGTGGCGCGATTTTTCGAGGCCGCGACCACCAAGCTCGGCGGCCTCGACGCCCTGGTCAACAACGCCGGCATCGCCGGTCCCACCGCGCCGTGCGAGGACGTGCTGCTCGCCGACTGGCAGCGCACGCTGACGGTGAACCTCAGCGGGCAATTCCTCTGCGCGCAGCGCGCGATACCATGGCTCAAGGC
>VBCZ01000234.1 GCA_005889025.1 Betaproteobacteria bacterium | reverse complement strand
TCGACGATCTCGCGCTCGCTCGAGCCGCTGATGAGGATCATCGGGAAGCAGTTGGTGGTGGCGTTGGCGAGCGCCGTCAGGCCGTTGAGAAAGCCGGGGGCAGACACCGTGAGGCAGACGCCGGGCTTGCCCGTCATGAAGCCGGCGATGGAAGCGGCATATCCGGCGTTCTGCTCATGGCGGAAGGAGATCACGCGTAGCCCGGCGCGCTGGAGCTTGCGCGTGAGGTCGGTGATCGGGATGCCGGGCAGACCGAAGATCGTATCGATGCCGTTTAGCTTGAGGGCATCGATGACCAGCCCAAAGCCGTCGGTCTCTTGTGCATGCGCATCGATCTCGCCGCCGCTGGCGGTTTTAGACGTGTCGTCGGCGGTCGTGGTCGTCGGCTTGGTCGACGCTTTCGGGGCCGTGTCCAACATGACGTCCTCCATTAGTTGTGAAACATTCTTTCAGCTGCAGCGACGGACAGGGGAGCCCCGCGCCGTATTGCATGAGCGCCCGTCGGTTCGCCCTTTCACCGCTTTAGCCTGCACGGCAGGCATTCGATCCGCCACGCTAAGTGCGGCGCGCTCCCGCAGGGCCAGCAATCGGCCTGCCAGGAATCGGCCCGCCGGGAATTGGCCCGCCGGGAATCGGCCCGCCTGCGGCAAGGTCGGCCGCAGCCGTTCGGCTGATGTACCCCGCGCGCATGGGTTTGAGCACGACAATCGCCAGGAGTGCGGCGAGGATGTTCATGCTCGCGGCGGTGATGAACACGGCGTACCAGCTGCCGGTGCTGGCCATCATCACGTTGGCGAGCGGCACCAGCAGCGAAGCCGTGCCCTTGGCGGTGTACATCAGGCCGGTATTGGTCGTGGCGAACTTGGCGCCGAAGGTGTCGGTGACGGTCGCGGGGAACAGGCTGTAGATCTCGCCCCAGGCAAAGAACACCAGGCCGCTCAGTAACACGAACAGCACCGGGTCGGTGCCGAGCTTGGCCAGGGCAAAGATGCCGATTCCTTCGATTGCAAAAGCGATGAACATCGTGTTCTCCCGGCCGATGTGATCGGAGACCCAGCCGAAGAACGGCCTGCACAGGCCGTTGAGCACGCGGTCGATGGTCAGCGCGAAGGTAAGCGCGGGCAGAGTCAGACCTACAAGGCTGACCGGAATATCAGCGATCTTGAAATCCTTGGCGATGGGCGCAAGTTGCGCGGTCGCCATCAAACCGCCTGCGGCCATCAGAACGAACATGAGGTACATCAGCCAGAACAGCGGTGACTTGACCATCTCCACCGGAGTGGCCTGGTGCCGTCCGGCACCGGGGGAGAGCTTCGGCGCGAGAGCCAATATGCTCAAGGGCGGGGTGAACAGGAAAAAGCCGAGGACGACAACCACGGCGCCCTGCACGAGGCCAAACGTAAGAAAAGTCTGCTCGTACCCGGCGCTCTTGATCATGTTTGCAATCGGAATGATCGTCAGCGCGGAACCTGCCCCGAACCCCGCTGCGGTAAGACCGGCGGCGAGACCTCGCCGGCCGGGAAACCATTTGACTGCATTGCCGATGCACGTGCCGTAAACCGCGCCCGCGCCGAGGCCCGCGACCGCCGCGGCGAAATAGAGCATTGGCAGAGAATCGGCGACCGAATTGATCGCCCACGCGATGCCGCAGAGCACACCGCCGACCACCACCACCCAACGCGGCCCGAAACGGTCGACCAGATAGCCCTCGACCGGAACCAGCCATGTTTCGAACAGCACGAAAATCGTGAAGGCGACCTGGATCGAAGCACGTCCCCAGTGGTACTTGGCGTCGAGCGGCCCGACGAACAGCGTCCAGCCGTATTGGTAGTTGGCGATCATGACCATGCAGATGACGCCGAAGATCAGCTGAAGCCAAGGGGATGCAAAAATTGACTTGGTTTCTTTTTCCATCGGGTTCTCCTCCAGTGTCGAGCGAAAGCACGCGTTGCCGCGAGTTGTCAGCCAGTGCCTGCGGTGCGGTCTGGCTTTTTTTGAATGTTTGGCATAACGTATGTGGTATATCAGCTAAAGTCAACTACGATTTGTCGGCTACGATTCCCGTCCGCGGTCCGGTCCCGCCGGAGAGTGGTGGACATCGGTTCTCCGCTCTGCTGCACAGTTTTCCGGTCGCAAGGAGCGAGATAGCGGACCGGCAGGAGAAAGCTTGAGGGTATGCGTATTTGGAGCAGGCGCGATCGGCGGGTATATGGGCGTGCAGCTTGCACGCGGCGGCACGAACGTGAGTCTCGTCGCGCGTGGGGCACATTTGTCGGCGATCCGCGCAAACGGTCTTCGGTTGCAGAGCGAGGGCGAAGAACACGTGGAGCGGCTTCCATGTACCGACGAGCCCGCCCGGCTTGGTCCGCAGGATTTCGTGATAATCGCCTTGAAGGCGCACGCGATTTCGGGGGTGGTCGAGAGCATCGTCCCGCTGCTCGGCGCAGAGACTACGATCGTTACCGCGAGCAACGGCCTGCCGTATTGGTTTTTCTGCCAGCGCGGTGCACCACATTATGGCGCTCACTTGCACAGTGTCGATCCGGGCGGCCGCCAGTGGGACCTGCTTGGTCCCGACGGGCGATCGGCTGCGTCGTGTTTTCGGCGGCGGAAGTCGTCGCGCCTGGGGTCATACGGCATGAGCATGGGCGAAAACTTCCGATCGGCGAGCCCGGCGGCGAGCGCAGCCCCAGGATCCTGCGCCTTCATGATGCTATGGTCGCGGGCGAGCTCGAGGCGCCGATCCGCGACGACATTCGCGATGAAATCTGGCTCAAGCTCTGGGGCAACCTTTGCTTCAATCCCGTCAGCGCCTTGACACTGGCGACCATCGACCAGGTGACGAGCGACGCCGGCACTCGGTCGATCTGCCGCGCGATGATGCTTGAGGCCCAAGCGATCGGCGATCGGCTGGGCCTGCGTCTTCGTGTCGACGTGGAAAAGCGCATGGAAGGCGCGCATGCGCTGGGGCGCCACAAGATGTCGATGCTGCAGGATCTGGAGCGCGGGCGCACGATGGAAATCGAGCCGCTGGTCGGTGTGGTGCAGGAATTGGGAAGGCTCATGCAAGTGCCGACGCCGACGGTCGATGTCGTTCTCGCGCTGATTCGGCTGCGCGCGAAGCAAATGCCGGCGCAGGTGCATTGATGGACAGGCAGGATGTTTCCGCCAAGCCGCGTCTTGCCAGCGCGCAAAACACTCGGGAATCCGAGACCGGGGTGACTGCCGTTGCCGAAGCCCCCCCCACCCTGATGTTGCAGCCTTTGAGTGCCAACGTCAGCTTTCGCGATCAAGCCTACGCCGCGCTGAAGCAGGCGATCATGGACGCCGATATCTACGCGCATCGCGAGGAGATCCGGCTCGACGAGCGGCAGCTCGGCCACGCGCTGGGGGTGAGCCGGACGCCGATCCGCGAGGCGATGACACTTCTCGAGCAGGAGGGGTTTCTGCGCACCGAGCCGCGCCGCGGCGTTTTCATCGTGCGCAAGACCAAGAAGCAGATCATCGAAATGATCGAGATGTGGGCTGCGCTGGAAAGCATGGCAGCCCGGCTGGCGACGCTCAATGCGACCGACGAGGAGATCGCGACGCTGCGCCACATGTTCGACGAATTCCGGAATTCGACGCCCGCGGAGCACATCGAGGAATACTCGGATGCGAACATCGCCTTTCACCAGGCGATCATCCGCCTCTCGGGATCGCACCTGATGGGCAAGACTATCGAGAACCTGTTCATCCACGTGCGAGCGATCCGCAGGATGACGATTTCGCAAAGCGACCGCGCCGCGCGTTCGATCATCGACCACATGCGCATCATCGAAGCCTTGGAAAAGCGCGACACCGAGCTTGCCGAGCGTCTGGTGCGCCAACATTCCCTCGATCTTGCCGCGCACGTCGAAAAGCACTGCGATTTTCTGGATTAGGGAAGCTCTGAACGAGCCCAGCATGAGTCGCGCGCGCATCCCGCATGCCGGCAGGCGTGCATGAAACATCAGGCAATCGATACGTCGTCGCTTAAGAGACGTGGCGCGCGGGCGAAGCCCAAGGGCCGCCAGGTCGATCCGCACGCGCAGGCGGAGGTACGTGAGATCCTGGGCGACTCGCCCCGGCGTTCCGATCTTCTCATTGAATACCTGCATCGCGTCCAGGATACCTTCGGGCACATCTCTGCCGCGCACATCGTCGCGCTCGCTGAGGAAATGAAGCTGTCGCGAGCCGAAGTCTACGAAGTGGCGACTTTCTACCACCACTTCGATGTGCTGAAGGAAGGCGACGTGCCGCCGCCCGCGCTGACCGTGCGCGTGTGCGAAACCCTGTCGTGCCAGCTTGCCGGGGCCGAGGCACTGCGCTCTGCGGTTCAACGGGCGAGCGGTGGCGCCGTGCGCGTTGTCGGCGCGCCGTGCATCGGACGCTGCGAGCATGCGCCCGCAGCGCTGGTCGGACAAAATCCGGTCGACGAGGCCACCCCTGAGAAGATCGCCGCGGCGATTCGGCGTAGTGAAGTCGCGCTCGCCCCGACGCCCTACGTCGACTACGCGGCATATCGGGCCGCGGGGGGATACCGGACGCTGGTGGAGTGCGTCGACGGAAGCCGCGCGGTCGACGCGGTCATTTCGGCCATGGAGGATTCGGGGCTGCGCGGCTTGGGCGGCGCCGGATTCCCGGCAGGGCGCAAGTGGCGCATCGTCCGCGCGGAGCCCGCACCGCGCCTGATGGCGGTCAACATCGACGAAGGCGAGCCGGGGACGTTCAAGGATCGCTACTACCTCGAGCGCGATCCGCATCGCTTTATCGAGGGCATGCTGATTGCGGCCTGGGCGGTTGGCATCGACGCGGTGTACGTTTATTTGCGCGATGAGTATGCCGGATGCCGAAGAATTCTCGAACGCGAGCTCGCGGCGCTGGCGGCTTCCCCGCCGTGCCCGTTGCCGGCGATCGAATTGCGCCGGGGAGCCGGAGCCTACATCTGCGGTGAAGAATCGGCGATGATCGAATCGATCGAGGGCAAGCGCGGGATGCCCCGGCTGCGTCCGCCGTATGTTGCGCAAGTGGGACTCTTCGGACGCCCGACGCTCGAGCACAACATGGAGACACTTTACTGGGTGCGCGATATCCTCGAACAAGGCGCCGCGGCGTTCTCGGCGCACGGACGCAACGGACGCAAGGGACTGCGCGCGTTTTCGGTGTCGGGACGCGTGGTCAAGCCGGGTGTGCACCTTGCGCCCGCCGGTATCACCGCGCGCGAGCTCATCGCCGAATATTGCGGCGGCATGCTCCCCGGACACGAGCTCTATGCGTACCTTCCGGGCGGCGCCTCGGGCGGCATACTCCCGGCATCGATGGCTGACGTTCCGCTGGACTTCGACACGCTGCAGCCGTACGGATGTTTTATCGGATCGGCAGCCGTCATCGTACTGTCGCAGCACGACCGCGCCCGCGACGCCGCGCTCAATCTCATGGAGTTTTTCGCCCACGAATCGTGCGGACAGTGCACCCCGTGCCGGGTCGGGACCGAAAAAGCGGTCGGCCTGCTGGCGAAGCCGCGCTGGGACACCGCGCTTCTTTCCGAACTCTCGCAGGCGATGATCGATGCATCGATCTGCGGGCTCGGCCAGGCCGCGCCCAATCCGGTGACGTGTGTGATCAAATATTTTCCTCAGGAGCTCGAATGAGCGCGCGGCTCGCGCGAAACCGGATGCGCATGGTCGTCCGAGGCCACGCTGGCCGCCGCACCGGGAACTACCGGACCGGGTGCTTGTCGCCACATGCTGAAGGAGAGGTCACGGCATGAACGCACCGGTTGAACCGGCGATCGCTCTGCAACAAACCGAATTCACGCTCAACGGCGTCGCGGTGGCCGCCGAGCCGGGCGAGACGATCATCCAGGCGGCGCAGCGGCTCGGCGTCGAGATCCCGCGCCTGTGCTACACGCCGGGAATGCGTGCGGACGGCAATTGCCGCGCCTGCATGGTCGAGATCAAAGGCGAGCGCGCGCTGGCGCCCTCATGCTGCCGTTTTCCCACCCAAGGCATGGAAGTTGCCAGCGACAGCCCACGCGCCCTCCACGCGCAAAAGATCGTCGTCGAGATGCTCGTTGCCGACGTTCCCGAGCGAGTCTACAAGCGCGACTCCGAGCTCGAACGCTGGCGGCAATGGCTCGGCATCGGCCGGCCGCGCTTTGCATCGCGCGCTCAACCGGCCGCGGATCTCTCGCATCCCGCCATGGCGGTCAACCTCGACGCCTGTATCCAGTGCACGCGTTGTGTGCGCGCCTGCCGCGAGGTGCAGGTCAACGATGTCATCGGTTTCGCGTTCCGCAGCGCAGGCTCCAAGATCGTCTTCGATCTCGACGATCCGATGGGCGAGTCGACCTGTGTGGCGTGCGGCGAGTGCGTCCAGGCTTGTCCCACCGGTGCGCTTGCCCCCGCAAACGATGCGTATCTCATTGCCGAGGACCGCGCAGTTGCGTCGGTGTGCCCATACTGCGGCGTCGGCTGTCAACTCACCTACCGCGTCAAAGACAATCGAATCGTCCGCATCGATGGCCGCGACGGCGTGGCCAATCACGAACGTTTGTGCGTCAAGGGGCGCTTCGGCTTCGATTACGTAAGCCATCCGCATCGGCTGAAGAGGCCGCTGATCCGCAAGCCTGGGATGCCCAAGACGGCCGATTTCATCGTCGATCCCGCCGATCCGCTATCGGTGTTTCGCGAAGCAAGCTGGGAGGAGGCGCTGCAGCTCGCGGGCGGCACGCTCAAGGCGATACGCGACAGGCATGGACCGAAGGCGCTTGCCGGGTTCGGGTCCGCAAAAGGCTCGAACGAGGAAGCCTATCTGTTTCAAAAGCTGGTGCGCACCGGCTTCGGCTCCAACAACGTCGACCATTGCACGCGCCTGTGCCACGCGTCGAGCGTCGCTGCGCTGCTCGAAGGCATCGGATCGGGCGCGGTGTCGAACCCGGTGATGGATGTGATGCAGGCCGAAGTCGTTTTTCTGATCGGCGCCAACCCGGTTGTGAACCATCCGGTCGCCGCCACGTGGATGAAAAATGCGGTAAAGCAGGGGACCAAGCTCATTCTCGCCGACCCGCGGCGCTCGGAGCTTGCGCGTCACGCGACCCACTATCTGCAGTTCAGGGCCGACACCGACGTCGCGCTGCTCAATGCAATGCTGCACACCATTATCGAAGAAAATCTGGTGGCGGAGGATTTCGTCAAAGACCGCACGCAGGGGTACGACGAGCTCAAGAAAAACGTCGAGGGCTTCAGCCCGGAAGCGATGGCGCCGCTGTGCGGAGTGTCCGCGCAAACGATACGCGAGATCGCGCGCCTGTACGCGACATCGCGCGCCTCGATGATCCTGTGGGGCATGGGCATCTCGCAGCACATTCACGGCACCGACAACGCCCGTTGCCTGATCGCGCTGGCGATGGCCACCGGTCAGGTCGGCCGTCCGGGAACCGGGCTGCATCCGCTGCGCGGCCAGAACAACGTGCAGGGTGCCAGCGACGTCGGCTTGATTCCCATGATGTATCCCGACTACGTGCGGGTCGACGATCCGGCAGCGCGCGCGAAGTTCGAATCGCTATGGGGAACGACGCTCGATCCCAAGCCGGGCCTGACCGTGGTCGAGATCATGGACGCGGTGCACGCGGGAACGATCCGGGGCATGTACATCATGGGCGAAAACCCGGCGATGTCGGATCCCGACGTGAATCACGCCCGGCAAGCGCTCGCCGAGCTTGAGATGCTGGTGGTGCAGGACCTCTTCCTCACCGAAACGGCATACCTTGCCGATGTCGTTCTGCCGGCGTCGGCATTCCCGGAAAAGACGGGGACGTTCACCAATACCGACCGCGCCGTGCAGCTCGGCCGTCAGGCATTGGCGCCGCCCGGCGAGGCGCGCCAGGACCTCTGGATCATCGTCGAAATGGCCAAGCGACTCGGCCTGGAATGGCGGTACAGCGATCCGAGCCAGGTTTTCGCCGAAATGCGCAAGGCGATGCCGTCGATCGCGGGCATTACCTGGGAAAGATTGCAAGCCGAGCACGCGGTGACGTATCCCTGCGAGGCCGAGGGCGACCCCGGCGAGCGCGTGGTCTTCGTCGATGATTTTCCCACGCCCAGCGGCAAAGGGCGTTTCGTGCCCGCGCAAATCATCCCTGCAGCCGAGCGTCCCGATTCGGCCTATCCCTTCGTGCTCATCACCGGTCGCCAGCTCGAGCACTGGCATACCGGCAGCATGACGCGTCGCGCCGCGGTACTCGATGCGATCGAGCCGGCGCCGGTCGCTTCGGTGCATCCGCAGGACCTTCAGAATCTCGGCGTCGCGCCAGGCGATGCGATCACCGTCGCGTCGCGTCGGGGCAGCGTTTCTCTGTATGCGCGGGCCGATGACGGCACGCCGCGTGGCGCGATATTCATTCCCTTCTGCTTTTACGAGGCAGCCGCCAACCTGCTTACCAATCCCGTGCTCGACCCGTTCGGGAAGATTCCGGAGTTCAAGTATTGCGCCGTGCGGGTCACCGCAGGCGGCCCTGTGGAGGTCGGCCAGGGTTACATCGACGCGGCGCACGACAGCACGGCAAGTCCGGCCGAGCGGACGCCGGTTTCGCGGGCTACGCAGGTTTAGAATCAACGCCCGTTTCCTGCGGTAACAACAATATTTCGGCGGGCAGGGCCGCAATGACCCGAGTCCGATCGATAACCCTGGAGGAGCAACAGATGAGCAAATTCAAGTATACCGGCATGCTCGCCGCACTGATGATCACGCTGCTGGCAGGCTCTGTCGCGGCCGCGCCGGTCGTCATGCGCGCCTCGCACCAGTTTCCCGGCGGCAAGGGCGACGTGCGCGACGACATGGTGCAGATGGTCGCCCGCGAGGCCAAGGCCGCAAACGTCGATCTCGACATTCAGGTCTATCCGGGAGCCTCGTTGTTCAAGGCGGAGCAGCAGTGGAACGCGCTGGTCAACGGCCAGCTCGACATCACGTTGTTCCCGCTCGATTACGCGAGCGGCCAGGTGCGCGCCTTCAGTGCGACGTTGATGCCCGGCCTGGTGCGCAGCTATGACCGCGCCAAGCGTCTCAATGAGTCGCAGTTCATGAAGGATATCCACGCTACTATCGAAAAGGCCGGCGCGATCGTGTTGTCGGATGCCTGGTTCGGCGGCGGCATGGTGTCCAAGCGCGGCTGCATCCTCGAGCCGAATGACGTCAAGGGGCTGAAGTTCCGCGCCGCGGGTCCGACCTTCGCGCAGATGTGGCAGTCGGCCGGCGCCTCGATCGTGTCGATTCCGTCGAACGAGATCTACAACGCGTTCCAGACCGGCGTCGCCGAGGGGACCGATACCAGCATGGGCAGCTTCCTGTCCTTCCGCCTCTACGAGCAGGCGAAATGCCTGACCGCGCCGGGCACCAACGCGCTATGGTTCATGTACGAGCCGCTGCTCATGTCGAAAAAGAGCTTCGACAAGCTCGACAAGAAGCAGCAAGACGTGCTGATCCAGGCCGGAAAGAAGGCGCAGAAGTATTACGAGGACAAGGCCGAATCGGTCGACGAGGCGACGATCAAGGCCTACAAGGATCATGGCGTCGAGGTGAAGACCCTGACCGATGCGCAGTACAACCAATGGATCGAGATCGCGAAGAAGAGCTCCTATGCGGAATTCGCCAAGGACGTGCCGGACGGCAAGAAGCTGATCGATGAAGCGTTGAGCGTCAAATAAGAAGCTTGGGTGCTCATCGCGGGCGGGCGGCACGCGTCGTTCGCCGAATTTCCTGTCGAACTGACGACCGGCTCCGGTAGGAGCGGCTCGTGGAACAATTCGCCGGCGCCGTAAGGCTGATCTCGCGGCTTTGCGGCTATTTCGCCGCGGCGCTCATCGCCGTCAGCGTCGTCATCGTCTGCGAGATGGTGTTCGTGCGCTTCGTGCTTAACGAAAACACCATCTGGCAAACCGACTTCGTCACCTACAGCCTGGTCGCGGCGACGTTCATCGGCAGCCCTTATGTGCTGATGACGCGCGGTCACGTGAACGTCGACGTGCTGCCGCTCTACCTTGGCGCGCGCAAGCGCTGGTGGCTTGCGCTGATCTCGATGCTGTTGGCCATGGCGTTCTGCGTAACCATGGTGGTGCTTACGGGGGGGTATTGGCTCGAGGCGTGGAACCAGCGCTGGCTCTCGAACACCATGTGGCGAGTGAGGCTATGGATTCCCTATGCGTCGATGCCGATCGGTCTCGGGATTCTCACCTTGCAATACGTCGTCGAGCTTTACTGTCTGGCCACCGGCCGTGAGCCGCCCTTCGGTATGGGCAAGGAACGTAGAGCGTGAGCCCATCGACCCAGGGCGTGATCGTCCTTGTCGTTACGCTGGCCGTGCTGCTTTCAGGCGCGCCGGTCGCCTTCGGTCTCGGGGCGCTTTCGATCGCTTTCATCGTCATCTTTCAGGGTTTCGGTGCGCTGCACGTCGTGGCCGAGACCTTCTTTCACGGATTGAACGACTTCACGCTGGTTTCCATCCCCATGTTCGTGATGATGGGCGCGGCGATCGGTTCCTCGCCTGCCGGCAAGGATCTCTACGAAGCGCTCGACCGCTGGCTATACCGTCTTCCGGGCGGATTGGTGATCTCGAACCTCGGCGCCTGCGCCGTGTTCGCCGCGCTCACCGGCTCGTCGCCCGCCTGCTGCGCGGCCATCGGCAAGATGGGCATCCCCGAGATGCGCAGGCGAGGCTATCCCGACGATATCGCGACCGGGTCGATTTGCGCCGGCGGCACGCTCGGCATTCTGATCCCGCCATCGATCACCTTCATTCTCTACGGTATCGCCACCGAGACCTCCATCGGACGCCTGTTCCTGGCCGGCGTATTGCCCGGCATCATGCTCACGCTGCTGTTCATGCTGTGGACGCTGTTCATCATCTGGAAACGGGGTTTCCGCTCGCACGCGCTCGATTTCCGCTATAGCTGGAAACAGAAGTTCCAGTCGATTCCAAAAATCGCGCCATTCATCGTCATCATCATCGGCGTCATGTACGCGCTCTATGGCGGGGTGGCGACACCGTCCGAAGCGGCGGGAGTCGGCGCCGCGATGTGCGTGCTGCTCGCGGTGCTGATCTACCGCATGTGGGCCCCGGCCAGGTGGTGGGCCATCCTGCGCGACACGACGAGAGAGTCGGTGATGATCTTGACGATCATTGCCGCCGCGGTGTTGTTCGGCTACATGCTGACTTCGCTCTACCTCACGCAGACGCTTGCTCAGGCCATTGCCGACATGCACGTCAATCGCTGGCTTCTCATGGGAATGATCAACGTGTTCCTGCTCGTCTGCGGGTTCTTTATTCCGCCGGCAGCAATCTTCCTCATGACCGCCCCGATTCTGTATCCCATCATCAAGGCTGCCGGCTTCGATCCCGTATGGTTCGGCGTCATCCTCACGATCAACATGGAAATCGGGCTGATCCATCCTCCGGTCGGACTCAATATCTACATCGTCAGCTCGATCGCGCCGGATGTGCCCGTCACTCGCATCATGTGGGGCACGATTCCCTACGTCCTCTGCATGATGCTGCAGATCGTCATTCTCTGCGTGTTTCCGGAGATCGCCACCTGGCTGCCCGACCACTTGATGGGCATAACGCACTAGAACTTCGGTCGGCTCTTCGCTGATGATCGTTGCAAAGGAATCCTAGCGCCGGAGGTTGCAGTAGCGCTTCTCGATCGGCAGACGCCGATCGCGTTTGGCGTCGCTCTTGTCGGATGCCGCTGGTCGAACTCATTGGCAAAAAAAACGGCGGCCGAAGCCGCCGTGATTGATCATTAAGCGGCGACGCTTACGGCGCCGCGGGATCGCAGCTCTGACCCGACGAGCCATGGGCGCAGACGTTGCTCGCCGACGCCTGGCTGACAAGATTCCCCACGTCGGCCTTGAGCAGGTAGCCTTGGAAAAAGGCGTTCAACGCGGCGGCCGATACCTTGCTTACGTATCCGTTGTGGCTTCCGTAGCGTTCCTCCAGCGACAGACGCGGATCTCCGTTGGCCAAGCGCTCGGCTCTCGTGTGCGCGAACGGGATCAAGCCGCCGACATAGTTGCAGACTTGGCCGACGTGGAAGCCCGTCGTGGTGATGTTCCAGCCAAGATAGGTTCCCAGCGGCGCGTCGCGCAGCACCGTGGGAACGCCGCCCAGCTCGTTGCCGTCCGCGTCGACCTTCGGCACCTTCATCTTGATG
>VBCZ01000232.1 GCA_005889025.1 Betaproteobacteria bacterium | reverse complement strand
ATCGACGTTCCCAGCGGTCTTTCACTGATGCCATGACCACCGAGCTGCTGTTCCGAGGCGATGCCTACTTGAAAACGGCGAGCGCGCGAGTCCTTGCCGTGGATGAGCTCGGCATCGAGCTCGACCGCACGATCTTCTATCCATTGGGTGGTGGCCAGTCGGGTGACTCGGGTGCGCTGGTGCGCGCCAATGGGGAACGCATAGCAATCGCCGATACACGCAAAGGCGACGCGATCGACCGCGTGCGGCATGTCCCCGTGCCAGGCCTGCCACGGCCCGAGCTTGGAGAAATGCTCACGCTCGAGATCGATTGGGAGCGCCGCTATGCGCTGATGCGACTGCACACGGCGCTACACGTCATGTCCTGCGTGGTCGTGGCGCCGGTCACAGGCGGTAACATCTCCGCCGACAAAGCGCGTCTCGATTTCGATATAGATATGAGCTTGCTCGATGCGCAGAGGATCGAGCACGAAACCAATGCCTTGATCGCTCGCGGCGTGGCAACGGAAACCGTGTGGATCACCGACGAAGAGCTCGACGCGCGGCCGGAGTTGGTCAAGACCATGAGTGTGCAGCCGCCACACGGTGCGGGGCGAGTTCGTCTGCTCAGGATCCCGGGTATCGACTTGCAGCCTTGCGGCGGCACGCACGTCAAGAACATCGCCGAGATTGGCGGCATCCGGGTGCTCAAGATCCGAAGCGAAGGTAAACACAACAAGCGCGTGGAAATAGCGCTCGCTCGTTTGTCTTGAATCGCCGCCAGCCGATTCCGCAACCTTCGCACACGCGGCCCGACAGTTGCTTTTTCAGGGGCGTTTTGAAAGGGCGAAGATCTCGCCGCTCGTCAGCGCCACAGCGCGCGGGCCCGCGCAGAAATATCGACCGTCGGCGCAAACACATGTGCTGCCTTCGCGGGCGTGTTCGCCGGCTCCTTGACAACCGGCCAAGCACAAGGCTCAAAATGGTGCAAGAGCCGCTCGGGAATGAATCGGGTAAGCGCTGCATAAACGTGGCGGTCACCGGACTTGGACTGCTGGTGCGCGTAGAAACGTTGCGGAACGAGCAGGTGCAGGTGATTTTTCGCCCGAGTCATGGCGACATACAGCAACCTGCGTTCCTCCTCGATCTCTTCGCTGGACCCGGTGCTCATGTCCGAGGGGATGCAGCCATCCACGACGTTGAGGATCTGAACTGCCTTCCACTCCTGGCCCTTCGCCGAGTGGATGGTGGACAGGATGAGGTAGTCATCGTCCTGTCCGGGCACGCCGGCTTCATCGCTGGTTGCCGACGGCGGATCGAGAGTGACCTCCGTCAGGAACCGCTCGCGGGACGCGTACGTCGACGCAATTTGCTGCAATTGAACGAGATCGCCCTGACGAACATGCGCGTCTTCGTAGATGCGCTGCAGGTGCGGCGCGTACCACCGAGTGACAGAGTCCATATCCGCAGGCCAGGTCGACTCGGCGCGGCGGAGCGAGCCCAATAATCCCAGCAGGGAGTGCCAACCGGGGCCCACAGAGGGCGGCATGCTGAATGCTCGCATGGCTGCGACGGGATCCGCCGCATCCCCCATCGTGTCGAGGAGCCGGACGGCGGTGGCCGAGCCGACTCCGGGAAGCAGTTTGATCGCGCGAAATCCCGCAAGGCGGTCGCGTGGATTTTCCGCCCAGCGCAGGATGGCCAGGACATCTTTGATGTGGGCGGCTTCCAGAAACTTGAGCCCGCCGTATTTGACGAAGGGAATTCCGCGTCGGCCCAGCTCGAGCTCCAGCTCCGCGCTATGGCTCGAGCTCCGGAAAAGCACTGCCTGCGCCTTCAGCGCGATGCCGAGCTCGCGATAGTGGAGAACCTGCGCCGCGACGTACTCGGCCTGATCGCCTGCGTCATGGACGGTGACCAGCTTCGGCTTCTCGGCCGACGACTGGTCCGTCCAAAGGTTCTTGGTGTGGCGCTCGGCGGCCAGGCCGATCACGCCATTGGATGCATCGAGGATAGGTCGCGTCGACCGGTAGTTTCGCTCGAGCGAGACGACCCGGGCTGGTGGCTGGAATTGTTTTGGAAAATCGAGGATGTTGCGTACCGTCGCCGCGCGGAATGAATAGATGGACTGCGCATCATCGCCGACCACCGTCAAGCCTTTTCCGTCAGGCTTGATTCCGAGGAGAATCGACGCCTGGAGTCGATTGGTGTCCTGATATTCGTCGACGAGCACATGGTCAAAACGCTCCCCGATTTCTCGACCCAGGCTCGGCTCGCTGACCGTATGCGACCAATACAGCAGCAGATCGTCGTAATCGAGCACGTTGTGCAACTGCTTCTCTCCGACGTACGTGTCAAAGAGCTTTTTCAGTTCGGCTTCCCATAGGATGAACCGGGGGAACGTATTCTTGAGCACATCGCTCAACGGCGCGCCACTGTTTACCGTGCGGGAATAGACTGCGAGACAACTTCCCTTGGTTGGAAAGCGATTCTTCGTCTCGCCCAAGCCAAGCTCGTGCCGCACCATGCCGAGCAAATCTTCCGAATCCCCTCGATCGTGAATGGTGAAGGTGTCGTTCAGTCCAATGCGTTCGGCGTACTCGCGTAGCAAGCGCGCGCCGATGCTGTGAAAAGTCCCTGCCCATGGCAGGGCAGCGCACTGTCCACGAGGCTGGGTATCGAGAACGCGACTTAGAATCTGACCTGTGCGGCGAACCATGTCCTGCGCGGCCCGGCGGGAGAAGGTGAGAAGGAGAATGCGCTGCGGGTCCGCTCCGCTGCACACGAGGTGCGCAACGCGGTAGGCAAGCGTATTGGTTTTGCCCGATCCCGCACCCGCAATGATCAACAGCGGTGCGTGCTCGCTGCCATTCGACTTCCCGACACCGCATTCAACCGCAATCCGCTGCTCCGGATTCAACGAGGCGAGATAGTCGCTCCGGGCACTCTGCAACGCCGCAGGAAAGCGCGAAGCAGCCAGAGGCGGTTTGGAAGACGATTTATGCATTGGCACACCCATCCCACGAATACAAGACAACTCGCATCGAACGATCGTTCGATGCGAGGATAACACGTCGCTGATCGTCAAGCGACCAAGGATGCGCAATTTTTGCGGGGTACCTGCGACTTATCGTGGGGATGACGATCTTCGATGTCGGTCCATCGAAGGGAAAGATCTCGCCGCGACGCACTGCGGCGGTGACTGCAAACTAAGACCAGGGCTACTTGATCCCCAGCCGCTCCATCCGATACCGCATCGCTCGGAAAGTAATCCCCAGTAGCTTCGCCGCTGCGGTGCGGTTGTATCGTGTCTTTTCCAGCGCCTCGTTGATTGCCGAACGCTCGACGCGATCGAGGTAGTCCTGAAGCGGCCATTTGTCGCCCGCAGGAACCGTCGCGTCGCCTTCCTCGGGCGGCGGCGTGAGGTGCAGATCGTCGGCGGTGATGCGAAGCGGATCCGCGGCCAGCGACAGCCCGCGCTCGAGGATGTTCTCCAGCTCACGCACGTTGCCGGGAAAAGGATATGCCGCCAGCGCTGCAGCGGCTTCGCCGTCGAGCTTCGCCGGGACGCCGCGCGCAAGCTTCTTCAGTATGGCATCGGCGATCGACGGAATGTCCTCGCGCATTTCGCGCAAGGAGGGCATCGCCAGCTCGATGACGTGCAGCCGGTAGAAAAGGTCCTGGCGGAATTCGCCCGCGTCGACCAGCGCCGGCAGCTTCTTGTGTGTTGCGCTGATGATGCGCACGTCGACCGGGTCTTCCGCCGTCGCGCCGACCTTGCGCACCTTCTTCTCCTGAATCGCGCGCAAGAGCTTGACCTGCATCGGCAGCGGCAGGTCGGCAACTTCGTCCAGAAAAAGCGTACCGCCATTGGAGGCCTGGAAGAATCCGTCCCTGTCTCCTTCCGCCCCGGTGAACGCGCCTTTCCGGTAGCCGAAGAATTCGCTTTCCATCAGGTTCTCGGGTATCGCGCCGCAGTTGACCGGTACGAAGGGCTGCTCGCCGCGGGGGCCGCCGAGATGGATCATGCGCGCGGCAAGCTCCTTGCCGCTTCCCGATTCGCCGGTGATAAAGACCGGCGCCTGGCTGCGCGACAGCCGGTCGATCATCGAGCGCACCGTCATGATCGCGGACGACTCGCCGAGCAACTGGTACGAAGACGCTGCC
>VBCZ01000233.1:530-7030 GCA_005889025.1 Betaproteobacteria bacterium | reverse complement strand
TCCATGTCGACGGCGCATTCCTGACAACGCGGGCGTGTCTGCCGCACATGTATTCGTCGGGCCGCGGCGGCAGCGTGATCTACATGGGTTCGGTGCATTCCAAGGAAGCGTCGCTGCTGAAAGGGCCGTATGTGACGGCCAAGCACGGGCTTGTCGGCCTCGCCAAGGTCGTCGCCAAGGAAGGCGCCAAGCACGGTGTGCGCTCGAACGTCATCTGTCCCGGCTTTGTTCGCACACCGCTGGTCGAGAAACAGGTACCGGAGCAGGCGAAGACGCTCGGCATCAGCGAGCAGGAAGTCATCAAGAACATCATGCTCAAGGAAACCGTCGACGGTGAATTTACGACGGTCGACGACGTCGCCGAGGTCGCATTGTTTTTCGCATCGTTTCCGTCGAATGCGCTTACCGGACAATCGCTGGTGGTCAGCCACGGCTGGTTCATGCAGTGACCTGGATGACGCCGGTGGGCGGGAGGGTCTTCTTGGGCCTCCGGCGGTCGGCGCAGTCTATGACAACGTCATGACAGGCTGCGGGTTGATGTAAGTCGACAGGGGGGAACCGGTTACCTTCACGGTCAGATCCGATTGCTTGGACGCTTGCAATGTTTAATGAGAATCATTACCATTATCATTAAACCCGCAACCGACCCAAGCCGACCATGATTATCCTGAAGCACGTCCTCGTGATTGCCGCGATTCTTATGGCGGAACTCACTTTGGGGACCGCAACCGTAGCCGCCCAGGATACGGACGTACGCGTGGTCATCAAGGACCACAAGTTCGTCCCTGCCGAAATCACGGTGCCGGCGGGGAAAAAAATCAAGCTGATCGTGGAAAACCAGGATGCGACAGCGGAAGAGTTCGAAAGCTACGAGCTCAACCGGGAGAAGGTCGTGCCCGGGAAGGGCCAGATCGCGATTTTCGTGGGACCTCTCTCGCCCGGGCGCTATCCCTTTTTTGGCGATTTTCACAAGGATACCGCCAAGGGTGTCTTGATCGTTCAATAGGCTAAACCGTGCTCGGCATCGCCATCCTGGTCTTTCGCGAAACGCTCGAAGCGGCGCTGGTGGTGACGGTCGTGTTCGCCGCCACGCGTGGCGTGCCGGGGCGGGCGCGCTGGATCAGCGCGGGCATCGCCGCAGGCGTCCTGGGCGCCGTCGCGGTTGCCTTGTCCACGGGCATCATCGCGGACGCGGTGCAAGGGATGGGCCAGGAGCTTTTCAATGCGACCGTGCTCTTTGCGGCGGTCGCGATGATCGCCTGGCATGCAATATGGATGGCCACCCACGGCCGCGCGCTGGCGGTGCAGATGAAGACGCTCGGGTCAGCGGTATCAGTAGGACGCAGGCCGCTGACGGCCTTGCTCATCGTTGTCGCGCTGGCGATCCTGCGCGAAGGGTCGGAAGTCGTGCTCTTCCTGTTTGCGCAGGCGGCCGGCGGCGCGCAGTGGTGGGACATCGCCGGGGGCATCGCGCTGGGTGTGGTCGGTGGCTGCGCCACCGGCCTCGCGCTCTACTTTGGCTTGCTGCGCATTCCGATTCGGCACTTTTTCACTGCAACGAACTGGCTGCTGTTGCTGCTTGCGGCCGGCATGGCCTCGCAAGCAGCGCGTTTTCTGGTTCAGGCCGATTTGCTGCCGTCGCTGGGCCCACGCTTGTGGGATAGCTCCGCGCTTCTATCCGACCGTTCCCTGCTGGGACAAACACTCCACGCGCTGGTCGGCTACGACGCTCGACCCGCGGGCGTCCAGGTGCTGTTCTACGTCGTGACAGGCGCGCTGATCGCCATCGGGATGAGGCTATGCGGAAAACCAAGAACAAGATCACCTGGCTGAAGCGCGCTGCGATCGCCGCAGCGCTGGTCCTGCAGGCGCAGATGGCCGGTGCCGATCCCGCTGACAAGGTCTATCTGCCGACGGTAGTTCAGGGGGAGGTCGAGTTCGAGTTTCGCGGTGGTTATCAGAAATGGCGCAACAGCGAGGACGATCGCGAGCGTCAATTCATCGCCGACATCGGCTACGGCTTCACGCCGTGGTGGAAGAGCGAACTTGCCGTTGGCGTCACGCGGCTTCCAGGCGAGTCGACGCGTATTGACGAAATCGAGTGGGAAAATATCTTCGCGCTCACCGAGCCTGGACAGTACTGGGCCGACCTCGGGCTGTTCGCCGAGCTCGCCCGCGATCACCCCGCGCACCGCAACGTTATCGCGATCGGGCCGATGCTGCAGAAGGAGTTCGGGCCGATGCAGGGCAATGTGAACCTGCTGTTCGAGCGCCAGCTCGGTTCAGGCGCGGAACCCGGCGCCGAGATCAGCTACGCATGGCAGTTAAAATGGCGCGGCAATCCGCGCTTTGAGCCGGGCATACAGGGCTTTGGCACCGTCGGGCGCACCAACGATTTCGGGCATGAGACCGAGCACCGGATCGGGCCTGCATTTTTCAGCCAGGTGCCGGTGGGTGCACGGAACAAGCTCAAGTTCGACGCAGCGCTGTTGTTCGGGCTGAATCGCAATTCGTCGGACACGACCCTGCGCTTTAATCTTGAATACGAGCTGTATTGAGGCCGTCCGCGCTAACGATTACTCCGCGCGGCGCGACCGTCGTCTACGCCACTCACGCCATAGCAGCCACGGGAGACCGATCAGCGACAGCGCCGCCCAGATCCCAAGCGCAATTTCACCGCGCCGCCGCGGCGCCGGGAGCAAGTCGGGATCGCGCATCGCTTCCGGGAATGGACGCGGCGGAACGGGAATGATCTTCTGCAATGCGGGGTCGGAAGGCCATCGTGCAGCGTATTCCCGGAACGCGACGACAGGATAGTCTCCCCAGACGCGGCTCGACGGGATTTGCGGGACGCGCAAGAACACCAGCGCCTCGATATCCTCGGCGAGCATGCGTTCGAGCGCACTCGGCTTGTCCGCAAGCGGCTGTTGCGCGATGCGTACCAGCCCGGCACCGATTTCCTCGAAGGCCGCCGCCGGAAAAAGCCGCGTCCGATCCTCGTAGAAATAATCGAATCCTTCGATCGCCTTGTCAACGCTCTTCTCGCGAATCGCATAGTACGGCATGCCGAGCACCGCAAGCGCACGGCTGGTGGCTCCACGCGCAGGCACCTGCCAGCCCATGGCGCGCAGGACGTCGACGCTGATGCTCGCGCAATTCATCGTCGGGTGACGATAGACGAGCTGGTGACGATAGAACTGGTTATAGACTCGGCAAAACGCGTTTTGAATAAGGACGGCGCTTCGCTGGTCCTTCAGCACCGCGACAATCAGGTAGGACGGACGGTACCATCCCTGGCCGCTGTTGAGGTCGGCCAGGTAGTTATCCAGCGGCAGCATCGCCGCGATGATGCCCTTTTCACTGTATGAATCGAGCGTATAGAAATTGTTCGCCAGCCAGTTGCCTATCGCGCCACCGGTGCCGACGCGCCCGGTGAGCATTGCGAAATGCCCCCCATGCGCCTCGTCGTCGTCGCCCTGCGCGCCATTGAGTATCGTGGCCAGAATCGGTTTGCCTTCCCAGGATCGCGCGATCCCCGGATGTCTTTCCCATAACACGTACGCGGCAAACGGACTTTGCGCGCCGCCCCGCGGTTCGCCGCGCACCAGCTCGCGAATCGCATCGCTGCTTGCATTGACGACTCGAGTCTCGGCGTCGGCATCGAGGCGGAAGTCTTCCGGCCATACGGTTCGGGCGATAAAGCGACCGCCAGCCGATGTACCGCGCAAGGTCAGCGGCCGTGTCCGCAAGAACGCGATCGATTCCGCGTTATAGTACGACCGGTTCAACGCGATCTTCGGGACGACGTCGAACTCCCATCGTTCGCCCCCGACGGTGATGCGCTTTCCGTCCGGATCGAACCAGGCGCTGCGGGCGACTTCGGGAGCGCCGATCCATATCAACGGCGGGTAATCCATGGCGGCTTGCTCTTTCTGTGTCGCGGCCCACCACGCGATATCATCCTTGGCGCGAACGCCGGGCGCGAACCCGGCGAGGGGGACGGCCCGGTTCGGCACGAGGATCGGTTCGTCCTGAAAGTACCAAAGCGCCTGGCGAATGGTCGCGCAATCGTTGCAACGTCCGCTCGTTTGGTAAAAATTACCGATGGGGTACAAACCGATGTCGCCGGCATCGAGCGCGGAACGGATGGAGGGCGTCTGGGTCACAATGGGGGCGGATTGTGCGATAGACCGGACGCCTTGACCAGCGGCGTAAGCATCGGCAGGCGGCACGCGACTACCGGTATCATTCATTCTTCTCAAGGGGATCCCTCATGGCGCAAACCGCAGCCTCACTGCATTGGCTGAACGAGCGCACGTCACGTCATGCCGTCAGGCTGATCGACCGCCTGCAAGCCGAACCGCAGGGCGAGCGCGCCGCGTTGATCGCCGCAATTCTCGCGTCCCCCGCGTCGGTTTCCCCGAAATATTTTTACGACGCGATCGGGTGCACGCTGTTCGAGGCGATCTGCTGCTTGCCTGAATATTATCCTACGAGGACCGAGCGGTCGATTCTCACCGAGCATCGGGCCGAGATCGTCCGTGTCGCAGGAACCAACCGGCAGTTCGTCGACCTCGGCGCCGGCGATTGCGCAAAGGCATCGATGCTGCTGCCCGCACTCCAGCCCAGACGCTATATCGCGGTCGACATTGCCGCACCCGCTATCGTTCCAGCGTTGTCGCGGCTCGCGCTGGCATTTCCACGCGTCGAGCTGGTCGGCGTAGTCACTGATTTTTCCGCTGAGTTGGATCTTGCCGACGCGATCGACGCCGGGCCGACGACGTTCTTCTATCCGGGATCGAGCATCGGAAACTTCGACCCGGTCGATGCGCTTGCGCTGCTGTTACGCGTGCGCGAACTCTGCGGCGAGGGCAGCGGACTGCTTATCGGCGTGGATACCAAAAAAGAGCGCTCGCGGCTCGAAGCGGCGTACAACGATGCGCTCGGTGTCACCGCCGCTTTTAACCGCAATCTGCTCAACCACGTCAACTCGATTGTCGACGGCGATTTCGATCCGTCGGCCTTCGGCCATGTCGCCTTCTATAACGAGGCGCAGGGCCGCATCGAGATGCACCTCGAAGCGTTGTCTGCTCAGAGTGTCCAGATCGACGGACACGAGCGCGCGTTCGACGCCGGCGAGCGCATTCATACCGAAAATTCGTACAAGTATGAGCCCGAGGAATTTGCCGACCTGCTGCGACGGGCGGGATTCTCCCAGATCAGTCTGTGGCAGGACGACGCCCGCGACTTCGCCGTCTTCCATGCCAAGTGATAAGCCTCGTGGAAATGCATGATGAGGGGCACGATCAGCGTTCGATTGCGATCGACAGGAAATTTCGTGAGACTCCATTGCCGCGCGGACCGAAAATCTCAAGCAGCCGACGTGAGCTCCGCAGGAGCAGATTTGCGGCGCGGAAACTCGATCACCTGAGAGGCCGTCGCGACCGCCTCGCGCCACGATTCGTGGGTATCGGGCGAGGTCCAGACCATCATGTGCAGCTCGGAAAGGGCCACAGGGTCGCCCAGCAGGCGGATCTTGCGCGTTGCGCTTAATTTTTTCGGTCCGTCACGCAACGCCGCACGCAAGAGCTGCGGTCGCTGGTCGCGCAAGGGTCCCGTAGGATTGAAGCGCGCCACGCCAGCCGCGCAGACCAATGCGTTGATCACCGGATCGACCACGGCTTCAATGAATCCCGGCGGTGCGGCGGCACCTTTCAGCATTTGCGTCATCGCCTGAATCTCCACCGGCGGCTCGACCTCTTCAGGTATGACGAGCAGGCGCGCAGCGCGTAGCTTTCGGCCGAGCGAAACGCGGCTGGTATACACCGAAAGTGGAACCGAGAGTATCAACGCGCCGACCACGGGCAACAGCCACACAAGAAAAGACGGATTGAGCCAGTAAACGCCTCCGGCCCACGCGACGCCGAGCAGCGTGTGCCAGCCGTGCCGGCGCAGCGCCTCGGTCCAGGTCGTCTCGCTGTCCTCGCGGGGTGGCGACTTCCATTGGACTGCCCATCCAAAGAAGGCCGCGAGCACGAACTGAGTGTGGAACAGCATTCTGATCGGCGCCAGCATGACCGACAGCGCAAACTCTGCGAGCATGCTGCTCATCAGGTGCCACGGACCGCCGTAGCGCTTCGCACTGCGTGCCCAGATCAGCAGGACGCTGAGAATCTTTGGCAGAAAGAGCAGCAGCGCCGTTGCGCCGAACAGCGCGACCGCCCATTCGGGGTGCCATTCAGGCCACAGCGGAAAGAGCTGGTAGGGCTGCACGAAATACTTTGGCTCGCTCAAGGTGTGCAGGGCCAGGAGCACCGTCGACAGAAGCAGGAAAACAAACCACAGCAGGGCCGACAGATACGCCATGACGCCGCTCATGAATACCGCACGGTGCGCGATGTGCAAGCCCTTCATCATGAACAGGCGGACGTTCATCAGATTGCCCTGGCACCAGCGGCGGTCGCGCGTGAGCTCGTCGACGAGGTTGGGCGGCATTTCCT
>VBCZ01000233.1:0-493 GCA_005889025.1 Betaproteobacteria bacterium | reverse complement strand
GAGAGAATTTCTCCCGACAGCGAGCCTCTCCCGGGCAGGCGTCGCAGCGCGCAGTGGCGCATGAAAGGCACGACGCGAATGATGGCGTTGTGACCCCAGTAGTGCGATTCGCCCAGCTGCCAGAAATGCAGGCCCGCGGTGAACAGCGGTCCATACACGCGCGTGGCGAACTGCTGCACGCGCGCGTAGAACGTATCGCGCCCTGTAGCGCGTGGCGCGGTTTGTATGATGCCCACATTGGGGTTCGCTTCGATCAGCCGCAGCAGGGTGGTGAGGCATTCCCCGCTCATCATGCTGTCGGCGTCAAATACGACCATGTAGCGGTAATTTTTCCCCCAGCGCCGGCAGAAGTCGGCGATGTTGCCGCTCTTGCGCTTGATGTGATGCTGGCGCCAGCGGTAGAAAACACGGCCGAAGCCGTTTACCGCTCTGCACATGTCGACCCAGCCGGCAATCTCCGCGACACGCGTGTCGGGATTGCTGGTGTCGGAAA
>VBCZ01000231.1 GCA_005889025.1 Betaproteobacteria bacterium | reverse complement strand
AAGCAGGCCAATGCGCGCTGTGTGAAGGACGAAGCGGCGAAAGCTTCGTCTCTTACAACTTTGAAAACGGCGCGCGTAGAAGTAGGGTCAGACTCGACTTTCGCCAGACTCCTGCACACTGCGCGGACGGCCAATCGGGAGCCGCTCGGCGCGGCGGCTCATCGCTGTGATCTTGCTCCGAAACGCCGCGCCGCCTAACGCCCAGGCGTGGTGCGTCGCATCGCGGATGCTGCATATCTCATCTTCCGATATTGATGAGCGGAACAGCTTGCGATACGCGGCCTGGCGGGATTCCGGCGACGCACCGAGCCGTCGATAGATTGCGTGCGGCTCGACCAGATCGTCGGTCGCGCCGCGCCCGCACCGGGTTGAGCTCGATGTAGCGCATGCACGTGAGCAAGTAACGCTCATCGTCGACG
This sequence comes from Betaproteobacteria bacterium, assembly GCA_005889025.1. Lineage (GTDB taxonomy): Bacteria > Pseudomonadota > Gammaproteobacteria > Burkholderiales > Casimicrobiaceae > PALSA-1003. The sequence goes on along the minus strand of VBCZ01000231.1, from coordinate 2,265 downwards.
ATCGCGGCCCTGTAGCGCCCTTCCCACAGCGTGCCTGTTCTGCGGTACGTGGAATTGAAGTATTGCACGTAGATCCGGCCGATGGATTGCATCATCTTCGGTACGCTGGTCGCAAGCATTGGCGTGACGAGCAGGTGCACGTGATTGGTCATGAAGACATAGGCGTGGATCGCGACGCCACGATTGCGCGCAGCGCGTGCAAGGCAGTCACGGAAGAACGTCACATCATCACGTCCGCCGAAGATCGGCTGGCGATTGTTGCCGCGCTGGATGATATGCAGCGGCAGGTCGGGGACAAAAAAACGCGGCAGGCGAGGCATGCGCGGCAGCGTATTGCACGCTCGCGCTACGCGCTATCATCCAGAAGTAGAATCTGACCCTACTTTTGCTAATGCCCAACCGTCATCCGCGGTTCTTGTGCGGGAGATTGTCCTCCCATCCCCAAGGGAGGGTGCAGCGGTAACGGCCAGACGGCCTAAGAATGCTCAAGGCACCGCGCGCAGTTCACGCCTCTTCTGTCACTCCCCCAGGAAAAGCCGCCCGATGGATCGGTCGTGCAACAGTTCGTCTCCGGTCGCCGCGATGACGACTTGTCCGGCCACCAGCACATAACCGAGATCGGCGAACATCAGGCCCTTCCGGGCATTTTGTTCGACCATTAGAATCGACTTGCCTTCGCGGTGCTGCAGATCGTCGAGCATGTGAAACACCATGTCGACGTATCGCGGCTCGAGGCCGATCGAGGGTTCATCCATGAGCAACAGCTGCGGGTCCAGCATGAGTGCGCGCGCGATCTCGAGCAGGCGTCGTTCGCCGCCTGAAAGCACGCGCGCCGGCTCGCGACGCCGCTCCGCTATGCCTGGATACTGGTCGAAAATGCGCTCGACAGCCACCTTCGCCTCGCCCTTCCCCTGCATCAGGTAGCCACCGAGCCGCAGATTCTGCTCGACGGTCAAATCGGGAAACACCGATGGGTCCTGCGGCACATAAGCGATGCCCGCCTCTTTCAACTTGGCGGAGGCGGGTTGCCGTGTGATGTCCCGGCCGTCGACGACGATGCTGCCGCGGCGAATGTCGGCGAACCCGTAAATGGCGTTGAGCACGGTCGACTTCCCGGCGCCGTTCGGCCCGATAAGGCACAGCGACTGAGCGGTGCCCAGTTGCAGATCGAGGTCGTGCAGGATCTCCATCCGCCCGTAGCCCGCGACGAGCCCCTCGATACGCAGGTGGGGCGCGTCCCCCGCCAATGCGGCGATGTGCGCGCGGGAGACCCGCTCGCGGACCGGCAGGTCCTCCGCGGGCACGCCGATCCCGGCAAGGATGTCGCGCGTACCGGCGGCCTGCTCCGAGCCCGCGTCAGATTCCAGCCCGCGCGACGGCGTCATCTCTCGCCCAGATAAGCTTCGATCACGCGCGGATCGGCGCGTATCTGATCCGGCGTTCCGGACGCGAGCAGCTTGCCGTGCGCAAGGCAGTGGATATACTCGGCGAGGTCCATGACGACACGCATGTTGTGCTCGATGATCAAGAGCGTGACGCCAAGTGCCGCCTTGGCGCGCCGGAGACGGTCGATGACGTTGTTGATCAGCGTCGGGTTGATGCCTGCGGTCGGTTCGTCGAGTAACAACATCTTCGGCTCGCTCATCAGCGCCATGGCGAACTCGAGCAGTTTGCGCTGGCCGTAGGAAAGATTCGCAGCCGGTTCGTCGCGCTTGTCTGCCAGGCCCGCGAAGTCGAGCAGCTGCAGGCTTTTCTCCGTGACCGCGGCAGGGAACGTGCGCATCATCGCCGCGAATCCTTCGGCGGTATGCGACAGGCTGATCTGCATGTTCTGCAGGCAGGTCATGTCCGCGTAAACATGCGCCTGCTGGAAAGTGCGGATAAGGCCAAGGCGTGCAATCTCGGCCACGCTCAGCCCGGAGAGCTCGCGGCCATCGAACCGAACGCCGCCGGCATCGATGCGATGGTGACCCACGATGGAGTTGAAAAGGGTTGTCTTGCCGGATCCGTTCGGGCCGATGAGGCCGATGATGCTGCCGCGCGGCACGTCGATGGTGATTGCATCGTTGGCGACGACACCGCCGAAGGTCTTGCGGACCTCGTGCACTTCGAGCACGTTATCCGGCGTCAAGGCTCGACCGGTTGCGGCAGCGGCGGCCGCGCCGCCTCGTAAGCGCGGCCGACACGCAGCACTCCGGCATCGTCGAAACGCTTGCCGATGATCTGCAGCCCGACCGGCAGTCCGTTGCTGGTAAATCCGCAGCA
>VBCZ01000230.1 GCA_005889025.1 Betaproteobacteria bacterium | reverse complement strand
CTCACCGCACCGGCTCTGACTGCCAAGGACATAGACGACATGAAAACGGCCGTCGCGATCGACGCCGACTACCTCGCCGTGTCCTTTCCCAAGAACAAGGAGGACATGTACATGGCGCGGCAACTTTTGCGCGCCGCGGGTGGGAAGGCGCTGCTCATCGCCAAGATCGAGCGCGCAGAGGCGATCGGCGCTCTCGAGGAAATCATCGAGGCCTCGGACGCCATCATGGTGGCGCGTGGCGATCTCGCCGTCGAGGTGGGCAACGCGACTGTGCCCGGCCTGCAAAAGCGGATGATCCGGCTGGCCCGCGAACGTAACAGACTCACCATCACTGCCACACAAATGATGGAATCGATGATCCAGAATCCGGTGCCGACGAGAGCGGAGGTATCGGACGTCGCCAACGCCGTGCTCGACGGCACCGATGCCGTCATGCTCTCGGCCGAGACCGCTTCCGGTCGTTTTCCCGTGGAAACCATCGAGGCGATGAGCCAGATCTGCACCGAGGCGGAAAAATCGGACGAAGTGGAGCTCGACCGCGATTTTCTCAATCGCACCTTCACCCGCATCGATCAGTCGATCGCGATGGCCACGCTGTTTGCCGCATATCACCTCAAGGCAAACGCGATCGCCTCCCTGACGCAATCGGGGTCGACCGCGCTGTGGATGTCGCGTCATAACTGCGGCTGTCCGATCTTTGCCCTCACGCCGGAAATATCCTCTCAGCGCAAGATGGCGCTTTATCGCAACGTGCAGCCCCTGTATCTCGAGCAAAGCCAGGACCGGGAAGCGGTGTTGCGTGCAGCCGAGGATCTTCTGGTCACGCGCGGCCAGGTGCAGCACGGTGACCTGGTCGTGCTGACCATCGGTGAACCCATGGGGAAATCCGGCGGCACGAATGCAATGAAGATCGTAAGAGTCGGCGAGCACCGCTAATCCGCGCGACCTGCCCTCCTTGCGCCTAGTTAACCATCTGGTTACCATGGCGCATGCCCAGACAAAAGCTTGCCGCGGAGCCCGATCGACCGGCGCGTGACCCGAAACGCACCCGCGCAGCCATTCTCGACGCGGCGACGACGGAGTTTGCGCGCTACGGCCTGGGCGGCGCCCGGGTCGACCGGATTTCCAGAGCCTCCGGGGCCAACAAGAGGATGCTCTACTACTATTTCGGCGACAAGGAAGGCCTTTTTCTTGCCGTCCTCGAGGCTGCTTACGCCGGGATCCGAAGCGCCGAACAGAAGCTTTCGCTGCTCGACGTGGCACCGATCGAGAGCGTTCGCAGGCTGATCCGCTTCACATGGGACTATTTTCTCGCCCATCCCGAGTTCATCTCTCTGCTGAACAGCGAGAATCTGCATCGGGCAAGCCATTTGCGGAAATCCCGGCGCGCGCGCAGTCTCAATTCCCCGCTCATCGCGACGCTCGGCGCCATTCTGGAGCGCGGCCGCCGCGAAGACATCTTTCGCAAAGGCGTCGATCCTCTGCAACTCTATATCTCGATTGCCGGACTTTGCTACTTCTACCTCTCCAATATCCATACCCTGTCTTCGATCTTCGGGCGCGATCTGGCGGCGCAGCCCGCGCGGGGCGCGCGCCTCAGGCACGTGACCGACGTTGTGCTTGGTTATCTGCGCAGGGAGCCATGAAGGATGGCCGGACACGCTTGACGGCTCGGCCAGACCCGTGAAATAATTAACTATCTAGTTAGTTTACCGGTTGGCCGGGCGCTCTGCTGGCCGCGGTTGGCGGTCCGGACCGGAGACGCGCGTCCCAGCTGACCCTGTCCAAAGCGCCGCGGCGGGGGTATGGTTGCGGTAACCAAAACGCTGGTTCTCGATGGAGGCGCCATATGAAAGCATCCCTGGGCAGTCGAATCCTTTACTCTGCCTGGGCGCGCCCCATCCTGCTCATTGCATTGCTCCTCGTCATATGGGAGCTCGTCATCGTCGTGTTCCGTATCCCGCCGTACCTCATCCCCGCTCCGCTGGATGTCGTAAAGCAGCTCGTCCTGGAGTGGCCGAAGCTTTTCCGCGAAAGCCTCATGACGACGTACGCGACGCTGGGCGGCTTCGGCCTGTCGATTCTATTCGGCATTCCGATGGCGCTTCTCATCGCCTATTCGCGGACCACCGAAAGCTTCGTGTACCCGCTTCTAGTTTTTTCACAGAGCGTGCCGAAGGTCGCGATTGCGCCGTTGTTCGTCGTGTGGTTCGGATTCGGCATCACTCCGAAAATCATCTCAGCGTTTCTGCTCGGTTTCTTTCCCATCGTCGTCTCGACCGTGGTCGGGTTCAAGTCGGTGGAACGCGAGATGCTCGATCTTGCGCACTCGATGAAGGCCACTAAACTGCAGATTTTCATGCGCATCAGCCTGCCTCATGCGCTGCCGTCGATCTTCGCCGGCCTGAAGGTGTCGGTGACGCTTGCAGTCGTCGGCGCGGTGGTGGGAGAGTTCGTCGGATCGAATTCCGGCATCGGCTACGTGCTGCAGATTGCCAACGGAAATTTCGACTTGCCGCTGATGTTCGCGGCGCTGACCGTTTTGTCGCTTATCGGTGTGCTGCTGTTCGCCGCCGTGGATCTCGTGGAAAAGTTGATGATCCCGTGGCATGCGTCGCATCGCACCGAGTTCCACGCAACGGCGTAGTTCCAAATCAAGAACTCCTGGAGGAAAAACATGTTTCGACGCGCTATCGCATTTGCAATGGTCGCCTGCGCCTTCTTTGCTGCGCCTGCGTTCGGCCAGGCCAAGGAAAAGGTCGTCCTGCTTCTCAACTGGTACACCTACAGCGAGCATGCGCCGCTGTATCTCGGAAAAGAGCGCGGCTACTTCGACCAGGAGGGCATCGATCTCGACATCCAGGAAGGCCGTGGCTCGGGCGTTACCGTGCAAGCGGTCGCCGCAGGCACGGCGGCTTTCGGCTACGCCGACATCGCGACCATGATCAAAGCGGCTTCCAAGGGCGCTCCGGTCACCGCCGTGGGAGTCGCTCTGCAAACGAGCCCCATGTCGGTGATGGGTTTCGCCGAAAAGAACATTCGTAAGCCCGAAGACATCAAGGGCAAGATCGTCGCCGTGACGCCGGGCGATTCCATGTCGCAGATCTGGCCACTCTTCCAGAAGAAAACGGGGCTCAAGGAAACGGACTTCCGCCAGGTCGCCGGCGACGCCCAAACCAAGCTCAACGCCGTCATGAATGGCCAAGCGGATTTGCTGCTCGGCTACGTCATGGACCAGGCGATCAAGCTGCAGGACGCGACCCACAAGCAAATCTATGCCATTCGCTTCGCCGACTATGGAGTTAACCTTGTCAGCTCGGGAATCATCGTCCAGAAGGATTTTTTGAAGAGCAAGCCTGACGTCGTCCGCCGCTTCCTGCGCGCGACGACGCGCTCGATGGAGGAGGGCTCCAAAAATCCGGAAGCCGCGGTTGACGCAATGCTTAAAGCGCAACCGAAATCAGGCGTCCGGGAAACCGCGCTCGTCGGCGTCAAGAATACGGTGGCGCTCTACCATGGCCCGGACAATCCGAAGGATCGGCCGCTGCGCGTCGGAGCCAAGAACATGGCCGAAACGCTGCAGTTGCTGGTCGACTACGGTGGCTTGGACAAGGCAAGCGCGGGCAAACCCGAGGACTATTACACCAACGATTTCCTGCCTTGAGCGAAGGCTGTCTACAGAACTTCAATCGCCATGTCCTCCGTTTCCTCTTCGGTGCGGCACTCGGGCGAGCGCGGCGCGGCGTCTCAGCCATTGATCCGGATCGACGGCGTCACCAAGGTCTATCGCACTGCCGATGGTCCGGTCGAGTCATTGAAGCCGCTCACTTTCGACCTCCATGCAGGCGAATTCATCGCCATTGTCGGCCCGTCCGGCTGCGGCAAGTCGACACTGCTGAAACTTGTCGCCGGCCTTCTGACCGTGACCGACGGCGAGATACGCGTCGAAGGCAAACCGGTCCACGGGCCGCCCGACAATGTGGGCATCGTCTTCCAGAGTCCCGTATTGCTTGCCTGGCGCAACGTCCTGGAGAACGTGTTGCTGCAGATCGAAATGCGGCGGTTGAGCCGCGCAGAGTATCTGCCGAAGGCGCAGGCGCTGCTGGCGATGACGGGCCTGCAGGATTTCGGGGCCAAGTTTCCGTGGGAGCTCTCCGGCGGCATGCAACAACGCACCGCGATCTGCCGCGCGCTCGTGCACGATCCGTCGGTGCTTTTGATGGACGAGCCTTTCGGTGCGCTGGACGCGATGACGCGTGAAAGGATGAACCTCGAGCTGCAGCGCATATGGTACGAAACGAAAAAAACCGTGATGCTGATCACCCACAGTATTCCGGAGGCGGTGTTTCTAGCCGACAGGGTGCTGGTCATGACCGAACGCCCGGGCTCGATTGCGGCCATCTACGACGTCAACCTTCCTCGGCCGCGCTCACTGGCGATGATGGGGGACCCCGAGTTCGTCAAGCTGGCGCAGACGATCCGCGGTCACTTCTACGCTCAGGGCTCGCTCGACGCCTGATCGCCGCGCCCGCAAATCGACTTTCACGCACGCTATGGTTGACGTCCCCGTCTTCAAGGTCATTGGCATCGAGCTCTTCGAGCGCCCGGTTCGCCTGCGGCTTCCTTTTCGGTTCGGAGCCGTCACGCTCACCGAGGCAACCGAGGCATTCGTGCGGGCGCGCATTCGCCTCGCCGATGGCCGCGAGATCGTTGGCGCCACGGCCGAGCTGATGGTCCCGAAATGGTTCGACAAGGATCCGGGGCGATCGAATGCCGAAAACGTCGATCAGCTTCGATCCTCACTCGCGCTGGCTCGCGTCGCGTACACCGCGGACGCGACACCTCGTGGCGCTTTCTCGCATTCCGCAGTCCATCAAGCCGCGTGCATGGTCGAGGGTGAACGGCAGGGACTCCCTGCGCTTGCCGCCGCATTCGGTCCGGCTGAAGTCGATCGCGCGATTCTCGACGCGCTCTGCCGCGGACAGCAGATCTCTTTTCAACATGCCATCCGAAACAATGTCGTCGGATTCGAGCCTTCTCTGATCGCTCCGGACCTTTCCGGACTCGACGTGCACGCGCTGCTTTCGACGCTTGCGCCACGATCGGCCATCGCGCTCCGCCATACCGTCGGTCTCGCCGATGTCGTTTCCGGTCATCCAGGTCGTGCCGCAGACGGCCTGCCGGAATCGCTCCAGGAAGTCATTGCAGCGCACCGGCCGGCATGGTTCAAGATCAAACTCGGTGGCGACATTGCTGCGGATATGTCGCGGCTGACCGAAATCGCCTCGCTACTGGATCGCCTGCCGCAATATCACGTCACGCTCGACGGGAACGAGCAGTTCGCATCGGTAGAACGCGTCGGCGAGTTTGTCGCACGCGTTCGCGCCGAGCCCCGCCTCGAACGGCTCGCCGCCGCGATTGCGTATCTCGAGCAGCCGCTTCCGCGGCATCGCGCGCTGGCCGACGACGTCGCTTCCATCGCCGCGCAAATCCCGCTGCTGATCGACGAGTCGGACGCGTCCTACGATGCATTTCCCCGAGGGCGCACGCTCGGCTACACGGGCGTATCGAGCAAGAGTTGCAAAGGGCTGTACAAGTCGCTGGTCAATCTGGCGCGCTGCCGCCGCTGGAACGCAGAGGCATCCGCCCCGCGATATTTCCTGTCGGCCGAGGACCTGACCGCGCAGGCGGGTCTTGCCGTGCAGCAGGACCTGGCGCTTGCCGCGCTTCTCGGCATCGAGCACAGCGAACGCAACGGCCATCACTACGCCAATGGGATGGCAGCTGCGCCGCAGCCCGAGCAGCAAGCGTTCCTCGACGCGCACCCCGACCTCTACGAGCGATCGCGCGGCGCGGTTCGGCTCGCGATCCGCGACGGCATGATCGCGCTCGGCTCGCTTTCCCATCCGGGCTTCGCCAGCGGCGCGCTTCCCGACTGGGACGCCTTATCGACTCAACCTGCTGTGGCCGTCCAACGACCTCGCACGACAGCGGCCGCAAGCGTTGCTTCTTGAGTTTGACGCTTAAGGGAACCACGAAGTGAGTACACAAAGACTGGGCATCATCATGAACGGCGTTGCACCCAACTGCGCGGCCGTTCCGGCGCTGCGCGCCGGCCATCCGGTCACGCCGTTTGATCTCGATAAACGTCGACGGAGCAGCTGAACGTGGCAACGCGAAGACTTGGCATCATCATGAAGGGCCTTTCACGCAACTGCGCGGCCGTTCCGGCGCTGCGCGCCGGCCGTCCGGTCACGCCGAGCTCGAATGAACGCCGATGGAGCAGCTGAACATGGCAACGCAAAGACTTGGCATCATCATGAACGGCGTGACCGGACGCATGGGCATGAATCAGCATCTCATTCGCTCGATCGTGGCCATCCGCAAGCAGGGCGGCGTCGCGCTTGCCAATGGCGATCGCGTCATGCCCGACCCGATATTGATCGGCCGCAACGCCGAAAAAATCGAAGCGCTGGCGCGCGCCCACGGTATTGATCGCTTCAGCACGGATCTGGACCGCGCGCTCGCGAACCGTGACGATGCGGTTTTCTTCGACGCGGCGACGACGCAGATGCGGCCCTCGCTGCTCAAGCGTGCTATCGCCGCCGGCAAGCACGTGTATTGCGAGAAGCCGATCGCCGTCGACCTCGCGCAGGCGCTGGATATCGCCCGCACGGCCGAGCGCGCCCGCATCAAGCATGGCGCCGTGCAGGGCAAGCTGTTCCTGCCGGGATTCCTGAAGCTCAAGATGTTGCGCGAGGCGGGATTCTTCGGGCGCATGCTGTCGGTGCGCGGCGAGTTCGGCTACTGGGTGTTCGAAGGCGATCTGCAGCCGGCGCAGCGGCCGTCATGGAATTATCGTGCCGAGGACGGCGGCGGAGTGATCCTGGACATGATGTGCCACTGGCGCTATGTCCTCGACAACCTCTTCGGCGAGGTGAAAAACATCTGCTGCCTCGGAGCCACGCATATCGGAGAGCGCTGGGACGAACAAGGCAAGCCCTACAAAGCAACCGCGGACGATGCCGCGTACGCCATGTTCGAGCTGGAAGGCGGCGTCATCGCGACGCTCAACAGCAGTTGGTGCGCGCGTGTGCGCCGCGACGACCTGGTCACGTTCCAGGTCGACGGCACGCACGGGTCGGCCGTGGCGGGTCTTTCGGAATGCCGCAGCCAGGCGCGCGTCAATACGCCGCGTCCGGTCTGGAACCCCGACGAGAAGCAGGGATTGAATTTCTACGATGGCTGGGAACAGGTGCCGGACACGACGACGTATGACAACGGTTTCAAGATCCAGTGGGAGCTCTTCATCCGGCATGTAGTCGAAGGCGCGCCGTTCAAGTGGACGTTGCGCGAAGGCGCGAAAGGCGTGCAGCTGGTCGAATGCGCGCTTCAGTCCTGGAAGGAGCGGCGATGGATCGCGGTTCCGTCATTGCCCGCGTGACGCTCGCCCTGTGTGCAAGGAAAAACGATGAACGCGCCTGAACGAATGCCGCTCACCCTCGCACTGCCCGCCGCATCGGGCGCGCTCGAGAATTTCACCTTGAGCGCGCCGCGGACATTTCCCAAGCGGCCTTCGCGCGCATTCAGTCGCGTCGCGTATTCCGCGGCGCACGTGGTTGCCGATCCTTTGGCCGCAAACGACCCCTGGCTCGATGCAGCGATCGACTGGGACGCGACGCTCGCCTACCGCAGGCACCTGTGGTCACTGGGCTTGGGCGTTGCCGAGGCCATGGATACCGCACAGCGCGGGATGGGCCTCGACTGGCCGACTTCGCTCGAGTTGATACGACGGTCGCTGGACGCGGCACGCGGCATTCCCGGGGCGTTGATCGCAAGCGGGGCGGGAACCGATCATCTCGCGCCGGAGCACGCCCGCACCCTCGATGATGTGATTACCGCGTATGAACAACAGATCGCCGCGATCGAGGCCTTGGGCGGCCGCGTCATCGTCATGGCGAGCCGCGCGCTGGCGCGCGTTGCGCGGTCGCCCGACGACTACGCGCGCGTCTACGACCGGATTCTGAGGCAGGTCAAGGAACCCGTCATTATTCACTGGCTGGGCGAGATGTTCGACCCGGCGCTGGAAGGCTACTGGGGCCATCGCGATCACTTGCGCGCGATGGACAGCGCGGTTGCGATCATCAACGACCACGCCGACAAGATCGACGGCGTCAAGATCTCGCTGCTCGATGCCGGCAAGGAAATTTCCATGCGGCGGCGCTTGGCACCCGGCGTACGCATGTATACCGGCGACGATTTCAACTACGCCGAGTTGATCGCGGGCGACGCGATAGGCCACAGTCATGCGTTGCTCGGCATCTTCGACGCGATCGCGCCGGCCGCTTCCGCAGCGCTGGGCGAGCTTGCCGCGGGCAATACCGCCTCCTTCCACGATATTCTGGCGCCGACCGTTCCGCTGTCGCGACACATCTTTCGGGCGCCGACACGCTTCTACAAGACCGGCGTTGTTTTTCTCGCGTGGCTCAACGGTCATCAGAAGCATTTCGCGATGATCGGCGGCCAACAGAGCGCGCGCAGCCTCCTTCATTTCGCCGAGCTGTTCCGGCTCGCCGACGCCGCCGGACTGCTTACCGATCCGTCCCTCGCGCATTCGCGCATGCGCACGCTCCTCGCGCTGCACGGCGTGGAGGGCTGACTTGGGTCAAGTCGCATGGGCGAGCCCGATCCCAACCTGCTTTCGATCAACACCGCGACCGTTCGCGCGCAGTGGCGGCTGCCGGAGATCATTGCCGGATGCGCCAGGCGCGGCATCCGGATGATCTCGCCCTGGCGGGACCAGGTCGCGGCGACCGGCCTCAAGGAGTCGGTGCAGCGGATCAAGGACGCGGGGCTCGCGTTGTCGGGCTACTGCCGAGGCGGCATGTTTCCCGCCATCGATGGCAAGGCCCGCAGGGCCGCGCTCGATGACAATAAACGTGCCGTCGACGAAGCCCTGGCGCTCGGTGCGCCTTGTCTGGTGCTCGTCGTCGGCGGCTTGCCCAGGGACGAACAAGGCCGTGTGGCGTCGAAAGACCTCACCGGCGCGCGGGCGATGGTGCGCGACGGCATCGGCGAGCTGCTCGAATATGCGCGACCCTCGGGGATGCCGCTCGCGATCGAGCCCTCGCCTGCGTCAACACGATGTCGCACGCCAACGATCTATGCGACGAGCTCGGTGGCGGGCTGGGAATCGCCGTCGACGTGTATCACGTCTGGTGGGACCCGCAACTCGAGCGCGGGATTGAGCGCGCAGGCGGCCACTCGGGCCGGCTCATGGCATATCACCTCTGCGACTGGCTGGTGCCGACGAAGGATCTGCTGCTCGATAGGGGCATGATGGGCGACGGTGTTGTCGACTTGCCGCGCATTCGCGGATGGATGGAGGCTGCGGGCTACCGAGGGCCGCACGAAGTCGAGATCTTCTCGGCCAACGACTGGTGGAAGCGCGATCCCGACGAGGTGTTGGCGACCTGTGTGGAGCGGCACCGCTCGGTGTGCTAAAGAAACGCTTGCCGACTCCAAATGGTCCAAGCCGATGCGACCGTTTCGAACCCGGTCACCATGTCGCCAGCATCGCGAACACCGCCGCGGCCATCGTCCCGGTCGCGAGCCACCCCAGCGCCTTGAGATGACGGGTGACAGTGAACTTTCCCATCACTTTCTGATCGTCCGCGAGCAGCATCATCACGACCATGATGGGAACCGCGATGACGCCGTTGATCACCGCTGCCCAGAACAGCGCGCGGATGGGATTGATCCATGAAAAATCGAGGGCCACGCCGCCCAGCGTGGCAAGCGCGATGATCGCGTAGAACTCGCGCGCCTCAAGCAGCTTGAGGTCCAGCCCGCGCTTCCATTCGAAGGTTTCGGCGACCGCGTAGGCGGCGGAGCCCGCCAGCACCGGCACCGCGATGAGCCCGGTGCCGATGATCCCCAGCGAGAAGAGCAAGAAGCTGAATTGTCCCGCCAGCGGTCGCAGCGCCTCGGCAGCCTGCGCCGACGTCTGGATATCGGTGATGCCTGCGACGTTGAGCGTCGCCGCGGTGCCCAGGATGATGCAAAAAGCGACGAGATTGGAAAACCCCATCCCCAGGTAGGTGTCGATCTTGATCCGCCGAAGGTGCGCTTCCGCGCCCTCGGGTGCATGTGCCAGCGCACCCGCGGCGGGGTCCGCGTCGAGCTCTTCGACTTCCTGGGATGCCTGCCAGAAGAAGAGATAAGGGCTGATGGTCGTACCGAACACGGCAACGATCACGGTAAGGTACTCCGACGTCAATGCGAAATGCGGCGAGACCGTGCGAGTCGCAACCTCGCGCCACGGGATATGGATGGTAAGGACGAGCGCGACATACGAAAGCAGCGCCAGCGTGAGCCACTTGAGGTAACGCACATAGCGTTGATACGGCAGGAAAACCTGTAGCAGCAGACAGGTGACGCCGATGATCACCGCGTATGCCTGCGGCGGACCGCCAATGCTGAGGTGCAGCGCGTCGCCCATCGCGGCGATATCGGCGGCAATGTTGATGGTGTTGGCGACCACCAGAAGCGCGACGATGCTGTAGAGCACCGGCCTCGGAAAATGGCGTCCGATGTTTGATGCAAGGCCGTGCCCGGTCACCCGTCCGATGCGTGCGCTCACCATCTGGATTCCGACCATCAACGGGTAGGTGAAGATGATCGCCCACAGAGTATGAAAGCCGAACTGCGCGCCGGCTTGTGAATATGTCGCTATGCCCGACGGATCGTCGTCGGCCGCGCCGGTGATGAGACCGGGGCCGAGCTGTCGTGTCCAATCGCGCATTCTCTTCACGCCCACCCCTGCTACGGCCCGCCACGGGGCCGAATTCGTCGGCCGCAGCGCTACCGGCTGGGCCGGGGCGAGTATATAACGCGATGTCGCAGTGGCAGATGAAAAAGAGCGCCCCGTATGCTGGACGCCGCGATCACCGGGACGACAGGAGATCACTTTCCGGTTTGCTTTAGACTCCCACCAAAGACAAAGGCCCGCACTTGCGCGGGCCTTTTTGCCAAAAGCGAGCGGGCTTTGCGACGGTGGGACTTCAGGGCAGCATGCTGTGGTCGTAGGTGCGGATGTCCCGGTTCTTGGTCTCGGTGAGGAAAATGGCGCCTATGATGACGGTCATGACCGAAACGACGATGGGATACCACAGCCCGAAGTAGATGTCGCCCGTCGCGGCCACCATCGCCGTCGCTGTCAGCGGCAGCATGCCGCCGAACCAGCCGTTGCCGATGTGGTACGGCAACGACATCGACGTGTATCGGATCTGGGTCGGGAACAGCTCCACCAGAAACGCGGCTATCGGGCCATATACCATGGTTACGTAGATCACCATGATGACGAGGATCAGCTCCGTCATGAACCAGTTGACCTGGGCCTTGTCGGCGCCGCTCTTGTAACCGGCCGCCTTCAGCGTGTCCTCCGTCTTCTTCTGATCCCAGCCTTCGATGCGCGTCGAGCCGATCGTGGTGACGACCGCTTTGCCGGGCTCCGCGGGCACCGACTTGAACGACAGGCCCTGCTTGGTCAGGAAATCCTTGGCCTTGTCGCAATCGGAGAACTTGCTCCAAGGTCCGACAAAGATGTGGAACTGGCAGTCGGTCGCCGCGACGGTGATCGCCGTCTTGGCCGAGAATTCCTCGAGCGCCGGGTTGACGTAATGCGTGAGCCCCTGGAACAGCGGGAAATACGTGACTGCCGCGATCAGGCAACCGGTCAGGATGATCTTGAGCCGCCCGATCTTATCGGACAACCAGCCAAAGAAAATAAAGAATGGCGTGCCGATAAGGAGCGAAATCCCGATCAAGGTGTAAGCCGACACATAATCCAGCTTCAGCGTGATGATGAGGAAGAACAGCGCGTAGAACTGCCCCGTGTACCACACTACGCCTTGGCCGGCCGTCGCGCCGAGCAGCGCGAGCAGCACATACTTGTTGTTCGGGTACTTGAAGAAGCTGTCGGTGAGCGGCGATTTGGAGCCCTTCCCCTCGGCCTTCATCTTCTGGAATATCGGCGACTCGTGCAGCTTGAGCCGAATGTAGACAGAAAATACGAGCAGGATGAGCGACATCCAGAATGGAATCCGCCAACCCCATTCAG
>VBCZ01000238.1:3385-5935 GCA_005889025.1 Betaproteobacteria bacterium | reverse complement strand
CATCTTTCCCTCTATCCGCAGCCAGCTTATTGCACTGCACAATTTCAATATAGGGGCGCGAATCGATAATATCCAATCGAGGTTAGCGATGAAGACGATAGCTGACGCTTATGTAGCGGCAACCTGCTGATCCAGCAGAGATACAAGGACGCGGATACGCTCGGCGCGATCCGCGAAGGAAGAAAAAGCCTAGCGACGTCCCGCGGAAAGCACTCCGGACACGTCCTGCACCAGCGAGAGCGCGCGTTTGAGTTGCTCGAGCCCCTGCACCTCGAGCGTGAAGGACATGCGTGCCTGCAAATTGCGAGTGAGCGTGTTGACCGCGGTCACATTGATCTTCTCGCGCGAAAACACTTCGGAGATATCGCGCAGCAGCGCCTGCCGGTCCATCGCTTCGACCACGACATCCACCGGGAAGACCTCGTCGCGTTTGGTGCCCCAGTCGGCGCTGATCAGACGCTCGGGCTGGCGCTCCTGCATCCGCACAATATTGCTGCAGCTCTGGCGGTGGATGGAAATACCCTTGCCGCGCGTGACAAAGCCGACGATGGCATCGGGCGGCGCAGGCTTGCAGCAGCGCGCGAGTCCCGTCATCAGGCGATCGACGCCGACGATGAGAATGCCGCTGCCGGCACCGGTGCTCTTGCTCTGGCGGGGAATCATCGCCTCGCCGGCGGAGTCGGTCGGCGTCTCACCGTGCTTCGCGGCAGCGTGAATCGCGGTCTGGACCTGGCGCGAGTTGACGTCGGCGCGCGCGACCGCAGCAAAAAAGTCGTCGAGCTTATCGAATCCGGCTTTTTCCGCGACCGTTTCCAGATTGAGCGCAGTCATGCCGGCGCGCTGGAGCTCGGATCTTCGTACGGGCCCGGGGGCTCTTGACGAAGCCGAGCCAGTCCTGCGTCGGGCCGGCCGTATCGGACTTCGACGTGAAGATCTCGATAACGTCCCCATTGGACAGTGGTGACTCCAGGGCCACCAACTTGCCGTTGACCCGGGCGCCGATGCACTTGTGGCCGACCTCGGTGTGCACCGCGTAGGCGAAATCGACCGGCGTCGAGCCGCGCGGCAAATCGACGACCCTGCCTTGCGGCGTCAGCACGTAGATGGTGTCGGTAAACAGGCTCGACTTGAACTGCTGCAGCCATTCGCCGGCGTCGGCGACGGCATCCTTCCAGTCGAGCACCTGTCGCAGCCAGGCGATCTTTTCGTCGTAACCCGGATCGCGGCGGCCCGACGCGCCTTCCTTGTAGCGCCAATGCGCGGCGACGCCGTATTCCGAGTGCTGGTGCATGTCGTACGTTCGGATCTGCACTTCGAGCGGCTGGCTTTCGGGCCCGATCACGGCCGTATGCAGCGACCGGTAGCCGTTGGCTTTCGGCTTGGCGATGTAGTCGTCGAATTCCCTTGCGAGGGGCGTCCAGAGGTGGTGCACCAGCCCCAGCGCTGCGTAACAGTCCTTGACGCTCTCGACGAGGATACGCACCGCGCGAATGTCGTAGAGCGAATCGATGCCCGCGTGCTTGCGGCGCATCTTGTTCCAGATGCTGTAAATGTGCTTCGGACGCCCGGAAACGTCGGCGCGCAAGCCGGCAGCAGCAAGCTCGCGCCTGAGCGTCGCCTTCACTTCCTCAATGTAGTGCGCCCGGTCGAGCCGGCGCTCATCGACGAATTCCGCGATCTGCTTGTAGGTATGCGGCTCGAGCGCGCGAAGCGAAAGGTCCTCGAGCTCCCATTTGAGCTGCCATACGCCGAGCCGATTGGCCAGAGGCGCGAACAAATCCTGCGTCTCGCGCGCGGCCTGGAGGCGATCGTCGCCTTCGCGCCCGACCAGAAACCGCAGCGCTTGCGTGCGCTCGGCAAGCTTGATCAGGACCACGCGGATGTCGCCGACCATCGCCAGCAGCATCTTGCGCAGATTCTCCGCCTGAGCGTCTCGATCCTCTTTCGGTGCAGTCGCGCCGGTGATTTGCGCCGCGCGGATCGCACCCATGCGCGCAACGCCGGCGACCAGTTGCGCGATGTCGGCACTGAATTTTGCGCCAAGCTTGTCGGCGTCGAAGCCGTCGAGGTGCGGCGCGCCGAGCAAAACGGCGGCGCGCACCGAATCGGCATCGAGCTTGAGGCCGGCGACGATGGATGCCGTTGCCAGCGCGCGGTCGAGCCAGGGCTCGCCGTCGGCGGTGCAGCGGTCGCCGTACAGCTCGCGTGCATAATCGGCAACTGCCGCGACGGCCGCGCGATCTGCCGGCGCAAGAGCTTGTCCGACCTGCGCGTTCCACGCGGCCAGCGCTTCGGGTGACGCGCTTTCCGGCGCGCCATGCAAGACAGCAACCATAGGCGATTATAAGGCGGGCTTCGAAGGCGGCTTGGCGTCGGTTCTGCTAAGCGTATTCGTTCGGCAGATGCGTGACGGACAATGAATTGCCCGCGAGTCGCGAAAGCGGAGAATTATTGGCGCAAGCTCAACTGCTCACGCCGCGGCCTTCGCCACCGCCTGGGTTACCGCTTCGGCAATGCCGTTGGCGCAGCGGTCTGCAAGATGCGCTTCGC
>VBCZ01000238.1:1813-3360 GCA_005889025.1 Betaproteobacteria bacterium | reverse complement strand
CGCTGTATGGTATCGCTGGACCGCCAGTCGAATCCCTTGCGCATCGGAACGTTGATGAGGCGTTGCGGAAACAGCGGCGCATCGGCGGTCGCGTGGGAAAGCGCAGTCTTCTGCTCCCGCAGAGCGCGCAGCACCGCCAGCGCGGCGACGATGGCGTCGCCGGTCGTGTGTTTGTCGAGACAGATGATGTGGCCCGAATTCTCACCGCCGAGCATCCATTTTTTTTCGCGCATCGTCTCCAGCACGTAGCGATCGCCGACGGGCGCGCGCGCGAGCGCGATGCCGCGCCGCGACAGCGCCTGCTCGAGACCGAGATTGCTCATGAGGGTCCCGACGACGCCGCCGGCCATGCCACCGCGCCGCCAGTAATCGAGCGCGATGACGTAGAGAAGCTCATCCCCGTCGTACACCCTGCCCTCGGCGTCGACCATCATCAACCGGTCGCCGTCGCCGTCGAGCGCGAGCCCTATGTCGGCGTGATGCTCGATCACCGCCGCCTGCAGATACTCGGGATGCGTGGCGCCGACGTCTGCGTTGATATTCAGGCCATCGGGCTCGTTGCCGATCGCGATCACCTCCGCTCCCAGCTCATGAAAGACGGGTGGAGCGACGTGATACGCCGCGCCGTGAGCACAATCCACCACCACCTTCAGCCCCTTGAGGTCGAGCTCGTTCGGGAAGGTGCTCTTGCAGAATTCGATGTAGCGCCCGGGCGCGTCGTTGACGCGGTACGCCTTCCCGAGCTGCGCCGATGCGACGCAGGAAATCGACTCGCTCATGCGGCGCTCGATCGCGTGCTCGACCTCATCGGGAAGCTTGGCGCCGGCCGCTGAAAAAAACTTGATGCCGTTGTCTTCGAAGGGATTGTGCGAGGCGCTGATCACGATTCCCGCAGACAGCCGCAGCGCGCGCGTGAGGTACGCCACTGCCGGCGTCGGCAACGGACCCGAAAGATAGACGTCGACGCCGGCCGCGGAAAGGCCGGCCTCGAGCGCGGCTTCCAGCAAATACCCGGAGATTCGCGTGTCCTTGCCGATCAATACCGCGGGCGTCTCTCCGGGGTGCGCTTCCGACTCCGCGGCGAAGACGCGCCCGGCAGCATACCCCAGGCGCAACACCAGCTCCGGGGTGATCGGTGCTTCGCCGACGCGTCCGCGGACACCGTCAGTTCCGAAATAGGTTTTGCTCATCGCAGTTTTCTGCCTCGTCTCTGTCAAAATTCCTGCACCGCGCGCCAGACTTTCAACGCGTCGACGGTTTCACGCACGTCGTGAACACGTACGATCGACGCGCCGCGCGACACCGCCGCCAGCGCCGCGGCAACGCTACCGGTCGTGCGATCGTCAACGGCGCGCCCGGTAAGTGCACCGATAGTCGATTTCCGGGACAGCCCGACCAGCACCGGATAGCCCAGCGCGACGATCCGCGGGAGACCGCGCAACAAGTGGAGATTATGTTCCACAGTCTTGCCGAAGCCAAAGCCCGGATCGAGCACGATGCGATCATGGGCGATGCCCGCAGCCGAGCACGCGGACGCGCGCTCGGAC
>VBCZ01000238.1:0-1653 GCA_005889025.1 Betaproteobacteria bacterium | reverse complement strand
TATCGACTGAAATTGGCACGGCTTTGTCGTCGCATGCGGAGCGAACCGCCCGCAACAGGGGGATGACGCGCCCGAGCTCTTCGTCTTCGGTCGTCGGCGCCGCGCCGGGCCGCGTGGACTCGCCGCCGATGTCGATGATGTCGGCGCCGTCGGAAAGCATCTCCTGCACGCGCCCGATCGCGTCAGCCTCGGATAGAAAGCGCCCGCCGTCGGCAAATGAATCCGGCGTGACGTTGAGCACTCCCATCACCTGCGCTCGCGACAGGTCCAGGGTGAAACGGCCAAGACGCAGGATCGCCGGCATAAAAAATAAAGGGTGTGCGAAAACGCACACCCTTTGTCATTGAATCAGCCCGCGATCAGGCAGGTTTCGCCGAAGGCGCGGCATCCGGACCCGTATCCGGGCCGAAAGTGCTTCCCGCCGGCGATGTCGTAGGCTTGGGCGGCCGCGGCGGGCGGCCCTGCATGATGTCCTCCACCTGGTCGGTGTCGAGCGTCTCCATCTCGAGCAACGACTTCGCCATGGCCTCGACTTTGTCGCGGTTGGCCTCGATGAGTTTTCTCGCCAGCGAGTATTGCTCATCGATGATGCGGCGGATCTCGAGGTCGACCTTTTGCATCGTCGCTTGCGACACGGTCTTTTGCGTCGCGATCGAGCGGCCGAGGAAGACCTCACCTTCGTTCTCCGCGTAAACCATCGGTCCTAGCGTGTCCGACATACCGTAGCGGGTGACCATGTCGCGCGCCATCTGGGTCGCGCGCTCGAAGTCGTTGCCCGCGCCGGTGGTCATCTGGTGCATGAAGATCTCCTCGGCGATACGGCCGCCGAAGAGCACCGCAATCCGCTGCAGCAGGTAGTCGCGATCGAAGGAATAGCGGTCAGCCTCCGGAAGCTGCATGGTCACGCCGAGGGCGCGACCGCGAGGAATGATGGTCACCTTGTGCACCGGGTCGGACTTGGGCAGCAGCTTCGCCACCACGGTATGGCCGGACTCGTGATACGCGGTGTTGCGCTTCTCTTCCTCGGACATGACCATCGATTTGCGCTCGGCGCCCATCATGATCTTGTCCTTGGCCATCTCGAAATCGTCCATGTCGACCAGCCGCTTGCTCTTGCGCGCAGCGAAGAGCGCCGCCTCGTTGACGAGATTGGCAAGATCGGCGCCGGAAAACCCCGGGGTACCTCGCGCGATCACCTCCGCCTTGACGTCGCCCGCGAGGGGGACCTTGCGCATGTGCACCAGCAGAATCTGCTCGCGGCCGCGAATATCGGGCAGCGGCACCACGACCTGACGGTCGAAGCGGCCCGGACGCATCAGCGCCGGGTCGAGCACGTCGGGGCGATTGGTCGCCGCAATGACGATCACACCCGAGTTGCCCTCGAAACCGTCCATCTCGACCAGCAATTGGTTCAGCGTCTGCTCGCGCTCGTCGTTGCCGCCGCCCAGGCCGGCGCCGCGCTGGCGGCCCACCGCGTCGATCTCGTCGATGAACACGATGCATGGCGCGCTTTTCTTCGCCTGCTCGAACATATCGCGCACGCGCGCCGCGCCCACGCCGACAAACATCTCGACAAAGTCGGAACCGGAAATCGAGAAGAAAGGCACTTTGGCCTCACCCGCGATTGCCTTGGCGAGCAGCGTCTTGCCGGTG
>VBCZ01000237.1 GCA_005889025.1 Betaproteobacteria bacterium | reverse complement strand
TCCACAATCCCAAGGCGGGCGACGAAGGTCAGCCCGATGGCGAGGATCTGCTGGAGTTGATCCGCGCCGCGGGTCATGAGGCGACGGCGCACTCGTCCAAGGATGATTATCTTGCAGCACTGCTGGAGGAGGCTCCGGATCTGGTCGCGATCGCGGGAGGCGATGGGACCGTCGCCAAGGTCGTCAAGATCATGCTGGGACGCGATATTCCGCTCGCTGCGCTGCCGATCGGAACGGCAAACAACATTTCCAGGACGCTCGGTATCGCCGACATCGCGCTCGAAAAGCAGATCCACGGCTGGAGCGCCTGGCACAGCGTGGCGTTCAACGTCGGACTCGCGCGCGGGCCCTGGGGCGCGTCTCACTTTCTCGAAGCCGTCGGCGCGGGCTTGCTTGCGTGGAGCATACCCAAGGCCGAATCCAGCGCAATGCTCGCGCAGATCGACAATGTGCCCAAAAAAATCGCCTATGCGCGCAAGATGCTCGAAGACCGGCTGAAGACCTTCCCTGCTGTTGCATTCACTGCCACGCTGGACGGCAAGGACATTTCGGGGGAGTACCTGTTGATCGAGGCGATGAACACGCGCCTTGTCGGGCCCAACCTCGAGCTCGCCCCGGAAAGCGATCCCGGCGATGGAATTCTGGACATCGTGGTCATCCCGGAATCCAAACGCGACGAGCTCCGCGCCCACCTCGCACGCGGCAAGGCGGGTAGGCAGCATCCCCCGAAGCTGCCTACCCATCGCGGACGCGAGCTCGTGATCGAATGGAGCGGCTGCGATTTGCACTTCGACGACGATGTCTGGCCCGGCGATCAACCCGTCGCGTCGGAATCTAAAACCATCGACGTCAAGCTCGAAGAACAGAGCGTGCAATTTCTCACGCCGCCGTGAACGCACCTCTCGCGACGTTGAAGCCGCCGCTCTAACTGGAACCGCGAACGCATTGAACTCGAGGTGCGGGCGTGCGTTCCAATGGGGCGCGCGCCCCGAGCCGGAATTCCGCCCTCGCAGGCGCATCCGAGCCAATGTTGACGAGGAGTCACTGATGAAAAAGCCGGACAAGATCCACGGTGAAGGCAACTACGAGGCTGCCAAGCAATTCGACGATGCCGAGAAGGCCTTTGTGCAGTCGGGCAAGGCCGAACAGGCGGCGCGCGATATCGCCCCCAAATCCAAGGCCGAGGAAGACGAGCTCAATCGTGCGGAGCAAGCGGCAAGGTCGCGCTCCAAGGGAGAGGATCCGGCGGTTCGACGCCATCCCTCAGGAAAGAGCAAGAAGAAGTAAATCCGCCCGGCCAAGGCGGCATACATTCGGGCTGCGAGACGTCCGCGCCTACATGGTCGTCAATGAAGGCTGGAGGACTTGCGCGTGCGGGATGTCTTCCTGTGATAGCCGTGCTGGTCGTGCGCCGCATGCCGTTCGATAAGGAATCTGCGCGAGCGCGCCGGGCGCCTCTGTAGCTTGCGCAACCGGTACGCGGCGCGGTAACGAAGTCTCATTCTCGCGGACATGCCGCGAATGAGCCCCCGCGCCTTGCGATAGGCCGGCTGTGAATTAAGCCAACGGTGAATGAACGCGCGCCACCTGAGGAAAGCGTCGCGGCCATGGCGTACCCAATGGATCTTGGTAATCGCCGGCTCGGTCAACTGGAACAGCCGTGCAAACACCGCCGTGGCCAGGACTTTGGCTAGCACGAAGCTGCTTACGCCGAGCGCGACGTAGCCGCGCGTCATCGCGTAGACCGCCGCTGCCTTCAGAGGATAGACCACGAGCACTGGCAGGACGAACAGAGCCATCGCCTGCCATTGCGAGCGGCGCCGTATCCACGCCTGGACGAGCGAAAGCAGCGGCAGACGCCCCAGTCGCTTGGCGATCGCAGTGCTGTGAATGGTGGTCGCACCGCGCCTGACGAGTCTAGCGGTCCTGGCCTTGTGCCTCGCTGCGCGCGAGTTCGTCTGCTGTGACATCAGGACCGAGGGGACGGACCCCGAGTTTTCGTGCTCGCTCGCTTTAGCGCCTGCCCATCAAGCCGAAGATGAGAATCACGATCAAAACGAGGGCGAGCGCTCCGCTCGGGTAATACCCCCAACCGGAGCTGTAAGGCCACGTCGGCAATGCGCCCAGCAACAGAAGGATGAGAACGACCAGCAGGACGGTACGCATTCGTTTGCTCCTGTGGTGAGAGATCTTTTAAGGCGCAGTGATTTCCGCGGCCTGGTGACACGGTCGCAAGTTGTGTGCCGGATGGATGCGATCGGCCTGCAGCCGGGGATCGTCGACGCATTAAGTGCGAATTCATTCGCACGGGATGGCAAATTACGCTTCGCGGCCGAATGAATTCGGCCCTACAGTGCGGCGCAGGCGGCAAGATCTACTGTGCTTGCAAGAATTACAACCCGAAAGGCACGCGCCGGCGTCTTTGTGCCGCGTCAAGGACTTTAAAGCGTGAGCCGCCGCCATCCGCCCTGCCCTAGTCCCTCGATGGGCCGGAACGTCGCCTTGTAGGCCATCTTCCGGCTCAGCGCAATCCAATAGCCGAGATAGAGGTAGGGCAGTCCCAGGGTCTCACAGCGCTCGATCTGCCACAGCACATTGTATGTGCCGTAACTCGCACCCGGCGGATCGGGATCGTAGAAAGTGTAGACCGACGATAAGCCATCGTGCAGCCTGTCAACCAGACTGACCATTCGCAGCCGGCCGTGCGCGCGGAACTCGAATAGATCCGTCGCGACGTTGCTATGAAGCAGGAAATGCTGATACTGCTCCCGGCTGTCCTGGTCCATGCCGCCTCCGGGATGCCGGTAACGCTGGTATTGCAGGTACAGCGCATAATGATCCGGATCAAACGCGAGAGGGCGCTGCACCGCCGTCAGTTCCGCGTTGCGCCGCTGAGTCCGCTTCTGGCTTCGACTGGGCTGGAACTCCTTGACGGGCACCCGGACAGGAACGCAGGCGCGGCAATGATCGCAGTAGGGGCGATAGGTGAACGCGCCGCTGCGCCGAAATCCGAGCCGGACCAATTCACCGTAGGTGCGGCTGTCGATCAAATGACTGGGCGTCGCGACCTGCGATCTTGCCAGCCGGTCGGGCAGATAGCTGCACGGGTAAGGTGCAGTCGCGTAGAACTGCAATGCGGCCAGAGGCAGGTCGTTGAGCTTGGTCATGGTAAAGGCTCGGCCCGAGCGGCATCTTTCCAGGCCAGCGCAGGCAGTGTCGAGTGTACCAATCGCGAAAGCCGTTCCGCAAACTCGTTGCGACCGATGGGCCGCGCCCCGAAGCGCGCCAGGTGCTCGGTTTCCTGCTGGCAATCTATGAAGGGCACGTCCATGCGTCGAAGGATCGCCACCAGATGCACCAGCGCCACCTTCGAAGCGTCGCCTTTGCGGGCGAACATCGATTCGCCAAAGAACACGCGGCCGACGGCGACCCCGTACAGGCCGCCGACCAGCCGGTCCTTGTCCCAGGCCTCGACGCAATGAGCGTGGCCCTGGCGGTGCAGCGCGGTATAGGCGTCGATCATGGTCGGCGTGATCCAGGTCCTGCGCTCGCGGCTCCGTGGCTCGGCGCAGCGTTCGATCACCTCGCGAAAAGCCGTGTCGACCCGAATATCGAAGCGGTGCTGCGCGGCGACCTTGCGCAGGGAACGCGGGACTTTGAACTCGTCGACGAACAGCACGGTGCGCGGATCGGGGCTCCACCACAGCACCGGCTGACCGTCGCTGTACCATGGGAAAATCCCCCGGCTGTAGGCTTCCAGCAGGCGCTCGGGTGTAAGCTCCCCGCCGGCGGCAAGCAGGCCGTTCGGCTCGTCGAGCGCAGCCTCTATCGGCGGAAAGGGCGCCTCTTTCCTCAGCCAGGGAATCATGGCGGACATGGATTCAGCGTCCGGCTAGCGGCCGGCCCGGCCGTTGCAACATCGATCGAGGAGTGCCGCGCATGAGCGACGTCATCCGTTGTCCCTGGTCGGGGACGGCATCGCGCATGGTGTCGTATCACGACGACGAATGGGGCGTGCCGGTCCACGAGGATCGTCTGTTGTTCGAGTTCCTGGTGCTCGAAGGCGCGCAGGCGGGACTGTCCTGGAAGACGATCCTCGACAAGCGCGACGCGTATCGCGAGGCCTTTGCTGGATTCGACCCGGCGCGCGTTGCGCGGTTCGACAAGCGGCGCGTCGCCGCCCTGCTCACCCACGCCGGCATCGTCCGCAATCGTCTGAAAATCGAAAGCGCGGTCAGCAACGCGCGCGCCGTGATCGATGCGCAGCGCGAATACGGCAGCTTCGACGCACTGGCGTGGGCCTTTGTCGGCGGCGCGCCGAAGATCAATCGCTGGCGGCGTTCCGGCGATGTGCCGGCGAGCACGCCGGAATCCGATGCGCTGTCGAAGGCGCTCAAAGCACGCGGCTTCCGGTTCGTCGGCTCGACGATCTGCTATGCGTTCATGCAGGCGACCGGCATGGTCAACGACCATCTCGTGAGCTGTTTCAGGCATCGCCCGCTGGCGAACTATTAACGTAGGTGATGGAGAACATATCCAGGTCCGTCCGACGTCTCCAGTCCGTCGTCCCGCCTCCGATTCAGGCATTTGAGGGTAGGCTTCGGCGGCGACCAAGTGTCTTTTGCTGCACGAGACTGGATTCCCGCTTCCGCGGGAATGACGAAAAATTTCAGGCATCGCCCGCTCGCGCGCTGAAACGCTCCGTCACGCATGCGGCGCGAGCGCCTGCCGCCTTCCGCCTGCCTCGCCGTCCGTGAGCCCGAATTGCAGCGAGGCGAGCCGACGATACAGTGGATCGTCGCTAACCAGCGTGGCGTGCGTGCCTTCGGCGACCGCGACACCGCCGTCGAGGACGATGATGCGGTTCGCGCCGACGACCGTCGCCAGGCGATGCGCGATGATCAGCGTCGTTCGCCCTTGCATCAGCCGGTCGAGCGCGAGCTGCACCATGCGCTCGCTCTCCGCGTCGAGCGCGCTCGTCGCCTCGTCGAGCAAGAGGATCGGGCGTCGGGCGAGCACCGCTCGCGCGATGGCGATGCGCTGTCGCTGTCCACCGGAAAGCTTGACGCCGCGCTCGCCCAGCTCGGTATCGAATCCCTGCGGCAGCCGCGACAGGAACTCGGTCGCATAGGCGGCGTCGCAGGCGGCACGTACTTCCTCCTCCGATGCGTCGGGACGCCCGTAGCGCACGTTGTCCCACACGCTCGCCGCAAAGATCACCGGCTCCTGCGGCACGACCGCGATTCGCCGGCGCACACTTCGCGGATCGGCGTTCCGCACGTCGACGCCATCGATCAGCACGCGCCCGGATTGCGGATCATAAAAGCGCAGCAGCAACTGGAACACGGTGGTCTTGCCCGCACCCGAGGGGCCGACCAGCGCCACGCGCTCACCGGTGCGCACGCTGAACGAGATCCCGGACAAGGCCGGATCCTTCGGCCGGGAGGGATAGAAGAAAGTCACCGCGTCGAGCGCCACCGTACCGCGCGGAGGCTCGGGCAGCGGCGCCGGCGAGGGCGGCGCCGCGATGTCGGGTGGCGTGTCGAGCATCTCCAGCAGGCGCTCTGTCGCGCCGGCGGCGCGCTGGAGCTCGCCGGCAACTTCGCTGACCGCGCCGACCGAAGTCGCGACGATGACGGCATAGAACACGAATGCCGACAGCTGTCCAGCCGACAGGCGGCCGGACAGCACGTCGTGTCCGCCGATCCAGAGGATGATGCCGACCGCGACGAACACCAGAAAGATCACGGCCGCGATGAGAACGCCACGTTGGCGAATGCGTCGCACACCCACCGCAAACGCCGCCTCGACGCGTTGAGCGTAGGCCTGCATGTCCTGCGGCTCGTGCGCATACGCCTGGACCGTTCGAATTTCGTGGATCGCTTCGTCGACGCGCTTCGTCGACGTATGCGCCGGTGTCGGCAACACGGTCCTGGCTTGCGCGGGAGAGCCGCCGCACGCGGCGGCCGAACAGGATGATCGGCAACACGACCACAGGCAGCCCGGCCAGCACGAGCAGCGTGAGCTTGAGGCTGGTGAGCATGAGCAGGACCAGCGCGCCGAGTCCCAGCACGGTGTTGCGCAGCGCCATGGACAGGCTCGACCCGATGACGGTATCGAGCATGGTCGTATCGTTGGTGAGGCGCGAGATCACCTCGCCGGTACGCGTCACTTCAAAAAAAGCAGGCGAGAGCGTGAGCAGATGATCGAAGACGCGCTCGCGCAGATCGGCCGTGACGCGCTCGCCTATCCACGAAACATTGTAGAAACGGACGTATGTCGCGACCGCCATCGCAGCGATGATGCCGAGCAAGGCAACCAGCGCGCGATCGAGCTCCGCCGCGTCGCCCGCGGCGAAGCCGCGATCGATGACGAATTTCAATCCTTGTCCCACCGCAAGCGTGCAGCCTGCCGCGACGAGCAGCGCGATGCCGGCGACGACAAAACGAGCCCGGTACGGCGCAAGAAAGCGCGCGAGCCGCGCCAGCGTGCGGAGCGCTGCCACGCGTGGCGGCGGTGGGGCCGTATCACTTACGCGAGCGGTCGTTGTTGCGGTTGCCATTTCGCGCATTATAGGTTGCGGGCCGCATGCCGCTGTACGAGCCAACCGGATCGGATAGAATTTGTCGACGCGCCCCCGTAGCTCAGTGGATAGAGCACATTCCTCCTAAGAATGGGGTCACACGTTCGATTCGTGTCGGGGGCGCCAAATTCCCGACCGGATCTCTTGCCGATACATTAAGAGCGCTGCCACGGGGATGGGTGATTCGATGCTCCAGACTGCGTCAGCCGCGCGATGTGTATCGGTAGCCGGTCCCTGCTATCGATCACACCGTCATCCGTCAGCGCAAGGCAATCACACTCCCGCCGTAACCGCTCCTAATCCTTTGGCACGCGCGATCATGTTTCGGGTTTGCATCCAGCCCTGCCCAGCGAATCTCGCTTAATCGCGGCTCGGCGAGATCCTGAAGTCGGCTATGCTTGGCAGCGCGAGTAGCGTGCGGGCCAGATGGCCACTCGCATCCCGATCGACAGACCACATGACGAACCGGTATTCGAAACAACCGGTTTCGCGATCGAGTCGATAGGAGAGATCGGTGATGGAAAACCCATGCTCGGCAACAAGCTTGCGCAGCCAATCCTCCTCGCTCACCTGGTCACGCCGGAAAGACAGATGACAGTGGTAAAAGGATTGCGAATGCAGCCGATCCTCGATGGTGCGCAGTATCGAAAGTAAAGCCAGGGTCAAGGCGGTGGCGACGGCGCCCATCAGGTAATATCCGGCGCCGATAACGACGCCGACCGCGGAGATCACCCAAATGGAAGCAGCCGTGGTGAGACCACGGACGGACGAGCCTTCTTTGATGATGACGCCGGCCCCGAGGAAACCAATTCCGGTAACGATCCCCTGAATGACCCGGGTCGAACCGCTCGGGTCGCCGGCGGGCTCCAGCTGTTCTGCCAATGTGACAAGGAGCGCCGACCCGAGGCACACCAGCGCGTAGGTCCGCAGCCCGGCCGCGCGGCCGTGATAGGACCGTTCGAGGCCGACGAGCGCGCCAGCCAAAAGCGCGACCACGGGACGCAACCACCATTCGTGCTCAAGCATGCGCTGCTCCTGCCATCGTACGGCGAATTCAACTTGCCCTTATGGTATCCCCGAGCGCTGCTGCAACGGATCCCCTGCCATTGTGGCTCCGGTCAGGCACACAAAAAAAGCCCGGGACACCCCGGGCTTTTGTCAGCGATTTCGTGGCGCTTCGCTACTGCTTCTTGATCATCAACGACTTGTTCTTTTGAAACGCCGCCCATTCGGCCTTGTCGATTTTGCCGTCCTTGTTGGTGTCTGCTGCGTCGAAATTGGTCAGCAGCCGGGGCTCCAGAACCGCTTCGGACTTGTCGGTCATGCCATCCTTGTTCTTGTCGAGCCTCGCGAACTCGGCCGCGTCATCATCGGTCTGTTTCGCGGTCGTCGCGGCAGGAGCCGTCCCCGGCGAGGTTTGCGCCGCAACCGGCAACGCGACCAGTCCTGCCGCACCCAGCGTCGAAAGCACTAAACCTGTTCTGATCAAAAGTTTGCTGACTTGCATCGTCTTCTCCTTTTAAGGTGACAGACGGCGACCATCTCGCTGCCGCCCGTTTTCATGAATCAAGTTGCGTGCCACCAGTGGCTACTAAGCAATTCAAATACTTGCCGCCAAGCCCCGCCCGGAATTGCAAGGTTCGCCTTGTAAGAGCTACCGCCGACGACGGCGCCTTGGAAGCCCTAGACAAGTCTTACACGACCAACTTATCTGGATGTCGGTGTCTTCGGCGTGCTGCCTGCCCCGATGCCTGAGCCCGAGGCGGGCGCCGTCGGATTCGTGCCGGCGCTCGGTGGAGACCGCCCGCTTCCACCACTCAGATCGGTCGGATTGGATCCGCCGCTCGATCCCGTCGTGCCGCTTCCCTCGCTCAGCCCCGTCGGGTTCGACCCGCTGCTCGATCCCGTCGCGCCCGCTGCACCGGCCGCCGCAGGATAGGTGTTGCTCATTGCACCGCCGTTGGGCGCGGTCGCATTGCCGTAACCGGTATTGGCATTGGTGCCGTAGGCATTGCGCACGCTATTGTCAGCTGGGCCATAGCCGAGATTCCCTCGAACCGGTGGTTCGCCGTTCAGGTCACGGCATGTGGCGAGCGCCGCACCGGTCATCCCGCTGCAGTCATGCGATGCGCTCGGGTTGCTGCCGACCGGGTTTGCCGCAGCGCTGTTGAGCGCGGCGCAATTGCGCAGCGCGACGCCTTCCAGGCCGAAGCAGTCGTACAGAGCCGGCTTGGAAGTGCCAACCGCGGGGTTGGCTCCCGGTGTCGGGCGATTCGGCGAATTGCCGGGCGGTGACTGCGCGCTCGCCGACGCGGTGAAGCTCAGCGCAAGCGCGAGCACGAGAGATCTTCGATCGAGAGCATTCATACATCCTCCGCTTCCATAGTCAGCGACGGTCCACTTGCCGTGCAAGTATGATGGCCCCGCGCCTCAGGCGAAATCAGCGAAAAGCTTTTTCGTTGTCGGAGAAACGCTTACCTTGAGAACGGCGGTGTGCGCCCGATGATCGCCCCGCGCGCAAGACGCGAATGCGCGGGCTGCGGATCCGCTAGATCCGAACCGAAGGGTTGAGCGAGTAAACGCCGGCGATCGATGCTTGGGCGAGCACCTGCCCGGCGATCGCCACCAGCACGTCCGGGCCGCCGAAATTGCCCCGCACCGCCACGCGCGGCGTCTCCAGCGCGTAGAGCGTGAAAATGTATCGGTGGACCCGCTCATCGTTCCACGGCGGGCACGGGCCGTCGTAGCCGAAGTAATTGCCCGCCATGTCCTTATCGCCGGCAAGCCATTTAGTGTAATCGTTGAGCCCCTGCCGCGCGCCGCGAGGCGCCTGCGGCCCGGGCTTGCCGCGCGGCGTAACCCCGCGCGAGAACTCTCCCCGCGCGATCGGCAGCGTGTTCGCCGGCAGATCGATCAATACCCAGTGATAGAAGTCGACCCGCGGCAGCGCCACCGGAACCGTGCGCCGCTCCTTGTTGACATCGTCGCCGCGAGACGGCACGTCGGGATCGTGACAGATCAGCGCCAGCGATTTCGTTTCCGGCGGCAGGTCGCTCCACGCCAAATCCGGATTAACATTGTCGCCGAGCCTGACGTGTGCGGCGGGGTCGACTACGCAAAAAGCAAACTCGCCGGGGATGCGCTGCCCGTCATGAAATGCGGTCGATGTCAGGCGCATCGCCTGCTCCGTGGTCGATGTATCCGGTCGCGCGAAAAGATCATCGGCAATTACGCCGCTTTCCACTGCGGCGGAATGGTCTTGTCGAAGTAAGGCAGCGCTTCGATGCGGCTTTTCCACGCCCGCAGCTCCGGCGTGAGCATGGCGTCCGCGTCCAGGTCGGGAAGCTTCATTTTCTGCGCGCGATACAGAAATGCCACCAGCGGATAGAAAGCGAAGTCGGCAGCCGACAGCGGCCCCGCCAGATATTCGCCGCGCATCGAGCGGCTGAACATCGTAAGCTCCTCGATGGCGGCTTTGCGCCCCTCGTTGATCTTCTGCGCGTCGCGCTCCTCGGGTTTTTTCCAGAATGCCTGATCGAGCACGGTATCCGTCGCCTTGTACAAGTAGTTGTCGACTTCGAGAATAAAGCGGCGAATGATCGCTCGCGTCCTGACATCACCGGGAAACAGCGGCGCGCCGCGTCCGGGATAGGCTTCCTCCACGTATTCCACGATGGCGTTGGATTCGTAGAGAACGAAATCGCCATCGACCAGGACCGGCACCTGGTGCCGCGGATTGAGCGCCACGAACTCGGGCTTGCGGGTGTCCCCCGCCGAAAACGACAGGATCTTAAGCTCATAGGCGAGCGCCTTGTGCTCGAGTCCGAGCTGCGCGCGCCAGGCATACGGTGATCCCGAGCCGTAGTACAAGGTCAACGCCATTTATTTTTCTCCGGATGACGACTTCGATTTTCTGCGAGGCTCCTCGCCGCCGGCAGCTTTGGTCCCTGCGCGCAGCGCTTCCAGGGACGCCTTTTGCAGCTCGAGGGTCTTGATGCTCATGTGCATGAAGTTCTGACTCATCGCAAGCCAGTTCTCGATCACGCGGAGCTCGGCGATTTTCCGGTCGATCTCCGCGGGGTCGAGCGTTGCGAACATCGCTGCGGGGTTGGGAAACGGCATGGCGGGAGGCGGCATGCCCGGCGTCGGCGGCGGCGCCAACCCCGGAACCTGCATTCCAAACGGATTCCACATGCGTTGCATGAATTCCAGCGCCTGTTGCGGCGTGAACGGCATCGATGGGGAATCCGGCATGGCGGCGCTCTCCTTCGTGGGCGATGCTACGGTGCATCTCGTGTTTCCGTTATTATGCCCCATGGCCGATATGGACGCTCCCTTGCTGCCCGCGTTGCAGGCCATCGTCGGGCAGGCCAACGTGTTGACTTCGGAATCCGATGTCCTGCCCTTCGTCATCGATTGGCGCGAGCGGTACCGCGGTCGGGCGCGCGCCGTTGTGCGGCCGGGTTCAACGGCCGAAGTTGCCGCAGTCGTCGGCTGTTGCGCCGAGCAGGGCGTGCCGATTGTCCCGCAAGGCGGCAATACCGGGCTGTGCGGCGGCGCGACGCCAAGCGCCGACGGAAACGAGATCGTGCTCGTGCTGTCGCGGCTCAACCGCGTGCGCGCGATCGACCGCGACAACGCGACGATGACCGTCGAGGCGGGTCTTCCTCTCGCGTCCGTGCAGGCCGCCGCATCCGCGGCAGGGCTGCTGTTTCCCCTTTCGCTTGCGGCCGAAGGGAGCTGTCAGATCGGCGGCAATCTTTCGACCAACGCCGGCGGTACCGGGGTCTTGCGCTATGGCAACGCGCGCGATCTCGTGCTCGGGCTCGAAGTCGTGCTCTCCGACGGGCGCGTCTGGAACGGCATCATCACGGCTGCGATACTCAAGCTTTTCCCGCAACCGCGAACGTCCGCCACCGCATGGGTCGCGCTTGCCGACGTCGAGTCCGCCGTTCGATTGCTCGGCGTGATGCGGCAGGCGCTCGGCGATCGGCTGACCGGCTTCGAGCTCATTTCGGCGGACTGCGTCGCGCTCGCGAACGCTCAGTTCCCATCGTTTCCCGATCCCCTGCCCGGTCACGCCTGGTACGTTCTGGTGCAGGCCGACGACGCTGCGGCCGACTCGGCGCTTGCCGCAGCGCTCGAATCGGCGTTGGCAGGCGCCATCGGCGAAGGAGTCGCGCAGGATGCCGCCATTGCCCAATCGCAGGCGCAGTCGGACCAGATGTGGTCCCTGCGCGAGCACATTCCGGAAGCGCAGAAGCGCGAAGGACCGAACATGAAGCACGACATCAGCGTTCCCGTCTCGCGCATTCCGGCCTTCCTGGCGCGTGCGAGGGAAGCGCTCGACGCGCAATTTCCGGGCGTGCGCTACGTCGTCTTCGGTCATTTGGGCGACGGCAACCTGCATTACAATCTTTCCGAATGCCATCGTTTACGACCTGGTTGCGGAGTTCGGCGGCAGCTTCAGCGCCGAGCACGGCATCGGGCAGATGAAGCGCGGCGAGCTCGGGCGGTACAGACCGGCAATCGAGCTCGAGCTGATGCGGCGCATCAAGCGCGCGCTCGATCCGGAGGGAAGGCTCAATCCCGGAAAGGTCGTTTGAGGAACGATTGAATGGCGAAAATCATCGCCTGGCTTATCGTCATTTTCATCGTGCTGCTGGCGCTGCGCATGATCAATATGCGCAAGGCGCGCGGCCGCGGCGCGGGCAAGAGCGCGCCTGCGGCTGCGGAGCCGATGGTTCGCTGCGTGCGCTGCACCGTGTATCTGCCACGCGCCGAAGCCATACCGGTCGAGGGCGGATACGCATGCGCCGAAGGCCAGTGCGCCAAGCGATGAACAAGATCGACTGCTAATGCAGCCCCATCCCGCGATACCGCCCTTCGAGCCGCCGCCGCTGCTTGCGACTATCACCGAGTCCGGCCGGCGAATACTGTGGATCGTCGGCGTTTATCGAGCTGTTTGCGGCGCGCTTCTTCTCGGCACGGCGATATTCTTCGATCTCCGCACCATCGGCATCGGTGCGCCCAATGCGTTTCTCACCGCCGCGGGCCTGTACTTCATGTTCGGGATGGCGGCGTTCTGGTGGGTGCAGCGCGAATCGCTGCTGCTGCCGCTGCCGGCGTTGCTGCTGTCGCTGCTGTTCGGCGACATCTTTTTCATCGCGCTGCTGATGTATGCCGGCGCGAGCGCCGGCGGACCGCTGTCCATCCTGCTCTTTCCCCAGCTCGCCGCCAGCGGCTGGCTGATGCGCACCCAAATTGCTTTCTTTCATGCCGCGCTGGCGAGCTCGGTCCTGATCGCGCTCGACAGCTGGCGGCTGATCGATGGGTTGATTCCACCGACGCAGATTCTGCAGACGGGACTGGTCGGCTTCGGCTACTTCGCCACGGTCGGCATCGCGCTTGCGCTCTGCCGCTACACCAAGGCCAGCGAGGACCTCGCGGCGCAGCGCGGCATCGACGTCGCCAACCTCGAGCAGGTCAACCGCCTGATCATCCAGGACATGCAGGACGGCGTGCTGGTGGTCGACTTGAACGGCGTCGTGCGTGGCCACAATGCCCAGGTGACAAGACTGCTCGGACGCTGCACGATTACTGGCGCCGGTGGCAGGAGGATTTCGCCGAGCCCTTGCCGCCGTTCAAGGTCGAGGCGACGCAGCGCCTGCTGCGAGTTCGCCTGGTGCGCATAGGCTCCGGCCTGAACGGCGGGACGCTCATCTATCTGGAGGATCTGGGACGCGCGCAGAGCGAAGCGCAACAGATCAAGCTTGCCGCGATGGGACGGCTCACGGCGAGCATCGCACACGAAGTGCGCAATCCCCTGTCGGCAATCAATCAGGCAGCCCAGCTTCTCGAGGAGGACCGCGTGGTCGCGCCGGAAGGCCAGCGGCTATTGTCGATGATCCGCAACAATGCCAAGCGCATCGATCGCATCGTCGGCGAGGTCCTGCAGCTCAATCGCCGCGATCGGCAGCAACCCGAAGTGATCAGCTACAACGAATTCATGCATTCGCTGGTCGACGAAATCGCCCAGGCGGAAGGCGTTCCACCCGGCGGCGTTCTGATCCAGGATGCCAAGGACCTTCTGGTGATCTTCGACCGCGGGCATCTGAACCAAATCGTGTGGAACCTGGTGCGCAACGCGTGGCAGCATTGCCAGAAAAAAGATGCCAGCATCCGCATCGTGATACGGCCCGGTTACATGGGCGATGCCGTAATATGCGAGATTGCCGACGACGGACCGGGGATCCCGGCCGAGCTTCGCGGCCAGATATTCGAGCCGTTCTTCACCACGCGGCCCGGCGGCACCGGGCTCGGTCTCTATATCGCGCGCGAGCTTACCGACGCCAACGGCGCGGCGCTGGAATTGTTGCCAAAAGGACCGGGGGCGAACTTCCGGATGACGCTCAAGCGCGCAGTCGACCCGGCGCTGAAATAGGGGAGAAATAAAAATGGTGCGTAGACCACGCGACCGCGGACAACCGAAGGTTCTTGTTGTGGATGACGAGCCCGATCTGCTGGAGCTGCTCGAGCTTACGCTCTCGCGCATGGGGCTTGACACGACGAGGGCGCAATCGGTCGGCGAAGCGAAAGGACTCCTCGACAGCCAGGC
>VBCZ01000236.1 GCA_005889025.1 Betaproteobacteria bacterium | reverse complement strand
GATCAAGATCAGCAGCGCCTTCGACGCCGGTGCCATCGAAGTCGTCGCGGCGCAGCGCTGCGACGACATTCGCGTCAACATACGCGCCGACTCGCACGCCGACTTCCGGCAGTGGTTTTACTTCAGACTGCAGTGCGCGGCGGGGCAGCAATGCCGTATCCGCTTTGCCAACGCGGGCCAGTGCACCTACGTCGACGGCTGGCGCAACTACCGCGCCGTGGCGAGCTACGATCGCCGTGAGTGGACGCGCGTGCCCACGAGCTTCGACGGCAGCGAAATGACGATCGCCCATGCGCCCGAGCGGGACTCGGTGTACTACGCCTATTTCGAGCCGTTCTCGTGGGAGCGCCATCTCGATCTCCTGGGCGCGGCGGACGCTTCGCCCCTCGCACGCGTAAGCGATCTGGGATCGACCGTCGAGGGCCGCGACATCAACATGATCAGCATCGGCGCCAGCGCTTCGGGCAAACGTTCGATATGGGTGATCGCGCGCCAGCATCCCGGCGAGGCGATGGCGGAGTGGTTCGTCGAAGGCATGGTCGAGCGCCTGCTCGATCGCAGCGATCCCGTCGCGCGGGCGATTCTTGCCGAGGCGATCGTGCGCATCGTTCCGAATATGAATCCGGACGGCAGCGTGCGCGGCAATCTGCGCACCAACGCGGCGGGCGCGAACCTCAATCGCGAATGGCTTGCGCCGAGCAGGGACAAGAGCCCCGAGGTGCTCGCCGTGCGCGCCGCGATGCACGAAACAGGCATCGACGCGTTCCTCGACGTGCACGGCGACGAAGCGCTTCCCTACGTGTTCGTCGACAGTTGTGAAAGGGTTCCGGGGTTCACGCGCCGTCAGGATGCGCTTCAGCGCGCCTTTGTCGCCGCATTCAAGCGCGCGAGCCCCGATTTCCAGGATGTTCACGGCTATGCTTCGGACAAGGAAACCAAGGCCAACCTCACCCTCGCGTCGAAATACGTGGGACATGCGTTCGGCGCGCTTTCGCTCACGCTGGAAATGCCTTTCAAGGACAATGCCGATCTTCCCGACGAGAAGGTCGGCTGGGACGGACGGCGCAGCAAGCGCCTCGGCGCGGCGGCGCTCGAGGCCATGCTCGCCGTGGTCCGCGATCTTCGCGCGGACCCGCTTAGAGAGCGCGAAACGGACAATACAATGGCGCGCGGTGAATCCG
This sequence comes from Betaproteobacteria bacterium, assembly GCA_005889025.1. Classification (GTDB taxonomy): domain Bacteria; phylum Pseudomonadota; class Gammaproteobacteria; order Burkholderiales; family Casimicrobiaceae; genus PALSA-1003. Next base: position 3,431 of record VBCZ01000236.1, on the reverse strand, counting down.
ACTAGAAGGAATCTGGATGCAGACCATCCTGGTAGCGAACCCGAAAGGTGGCAGCGGCAAGACGACGCTCGCGACCAACCTGGCCGGCTGGCTCGCGGGACGCAAGCAGCGCGTCGTGATCGCCGACTTCGATCCATTGCGCTCGGCGAGCGAATGGGTGGCCCGGCGGCCGCCCTTGTTTCCGGCCATCGAGGCGTGGACGCCGCACGCAGGCAAGAAGGACCTGAAGGAACACAACCCGCATTGGCTGGTGCTGGACACGCCGGCCGGCTTGCACGGCGAGGGCTTGCGCGATGCCATGCGTCGCGCCCACATTCTGCTCCTGCCCGTCTCGCCGAGCGCGTTTGACATGGCGGCGACGCAGCACTTTCTCGACCAGATCCGGGAGTACAAGGCGGTCAAGAAAGGCGAGATCGCGATCGGGCTGGTGGCCATGCGGGTCGACCCCCGCACCACCAGCGCGGGAGAGCTCGAAGAATTCCTGAAGGCGTTCGAGTTTCCTCTTGTCGCGCATCTGCGCGCCACACAGGTCTACGTGCATTGCGCGCGCGACGGGCTCACAGTATTCGATCTGCCGCGCTCGCGCGCCGAACAGGATTGGGAGCAATGGCGGCCGCTGACGCGCTGGATTGCGCGACAAGGCGCGGTCAAGCATGCCTGAGCCGATGCAGGCGGATATTCAACGGATCGGACGCGGCGAAGAAGAGATCTGTTCGAACCAAACGCCGCCTGGACGCGCCGGCACGCTGACCAGGTAGAACGGCGACGTCAGCGCCAGGCCGGACTCGTCGCGGACCTCGACGATCTGCACACTGTGGCCCGATGTCGGCCGTGTGCCGAGAAAGACATATCTGCGGGAGATCTACAGCGCAGCGGTTTGGGTGGGATAGCGCACGCTGCGTCTTTCCTGGAGCGCAAGAAGAAGACCGCTCGCTACGATCACGGTCATTCCCAATGCCGACCAGTGGTCCGGCAACTGGCCGAACAAGAGGTAGCCGTACGACGTCGCCCAGATCGTCTGAAGATAGGCGAACGGCGAAAGCATGGCGGCAGGCACACGCTGGAACGCTCCGATCACGAACCAGTGCCCGAGCCCTGCGAACAGTCCCAGCAACACGAACGCCGTCGCATGATTGAGTGTCGGCGTGCCGGCGTTGAGCTGCGAGGGCAGCGCCAGCGACAAGGCGACCGTCCCCACCAGCGCGCTGTAGAAAAGCGTCGTGTGCGCGCCGTCTTCGACAAGCTTTCGAGTCGTGATGAAAAACAGTGCGTTGAAAAGCGCGGCGAGAACGAGCAGCAGCGCCGCCGGGTGAAAGACCGCAGATCCGGGCCTCACCAGAATGAGGACGCCGACAAACCCGGCGATCGCGGCGATCCACCGCGGCAGCGTCGGGCGTTCACCGAGGAGCGGCCCTGAAAGCACGACGACCAATACCGGCGCCAGAAAAGTAATGGCCGACCCCTCCGCAAGCGGAAGGTAACGCAAACCGCCGAAAAAGCACGCGGTTGCGCAGAGAAGAAATGTCGACCGCAGGAGTTGCAGGCCCGGCCTGCGCGTGCGCCAAAATCCGGGGCCGGCGCGGCGCCAGGCAAACGGCGTCACGATCAGCATCTGTCCTGCATAGCGCGCCCACAGCACCAGAAACAGCGAGTTATCGCGTACCAGGTACTTCGCTGTCGCGTCGAGCGAGGAAAGGCATAGGCCGGCCAGCAAGAACAGCGGCAGCGCCCGGACGAGCGGGTGCGGCGGGATCACCCGACGCGCAAGAGAGTCGCCCGGGGTACTAATCGTTCCTGGCCGCGGCCGCGCACACGAGCGGCCCCGACATCAGGTCGCGGGAAGCGGTGAGAGTCGCGCCTTGCTGCCGGTATCACGCCGCCAGCAGCTCGCGCAAGACGAATGGAAGAATGCCGCCGTGGCGGTAGTAGTCGACCTCGATAGGCGTGTCGATGCGCAAAAGAATAGGCACGTCCTGCGACGATCCATCCTTGCGGTGGATGGTCAGCATAATGTCCATTTGCGGCTTGATGCCGTGCTCGAGTCCGAGAACGTCGAATTCCTCGCTGCCGTCGATGCGTAAGGTGGCGACGCTGTCGGCGCCTTTGAATTGGCAGGGCAGCACGCCCATGCCGACCAGATTCGAGCGATGGATGCGCTCGAAGCTCCTCGCGATCACCGCTTTCACGCCGAGCAGCTGGGTGCCCTTCGCCGCCCAGTCGCGCGAGCTGCCGGTGCCGTATTCCTCGCCGGCGAAAACCACCGTGGGCGTGCCGCGCGTCATGTAGGTCATCGCCGCGTCGTAGATCGACGTCTGACGGCCCTCCGGCTGCAGCAGCGTAAAGCCGCCTTCGATGCGGGAGCCGTCGGGTTTCGGCGGCAGCATGAGATTCTTGATCCGAACGTTGCCAAACGTTCCGCGCACCATGACCTCGTGGTTGCCGCGGCGGCTGCCGTAGCTGTTGAAATCGGGCACCGCGACATCGTGCTCGAGCAGATAGATTCCCGCCGGAGATGTCGGCTTGATCGATCCCGCGGGGCTGATGTGGTCGGTGGTGACCGAGTCGCCGAAAATGCCCAGCGCGCGTGCGCCGCGCACCGTGGGGATCGGCGCCGGCTGCATGGTGAAGTCCCTGAAGAACGGCGGCTCGGCGATGTACGTCGACTTGTCCCACGCGTAGACCTGACCGGTCGACGTCGGGATGGCGTTCCACAGGGGGTTGTCCTTGGTGAAGTCGCCGTAGAGGCGTCGATACGTCGCCGGATCGGTGGCGTACTGCATCACCGCGCCGATCTCCTCGGACGACGGCCAGACGTCACGCAAATAAACCGGCTTGCCGTCGTTGCCGGTGCTGAGCGGCTCGGACGTCATGTCGATATTGGCGCGGCCGGCAATCGCGTAGGCGACGACGAGCGGCACCAGATCGTTCTGGGTGACGACTTCCTCGATCGAAGGGTCGAGCGGCCCGGCGTTGCCGATGCACGTCGTGCAGCCATAGCCGGCGAGATAGAAGTTGAGCTTTTCGAGCTCCGGCAGCAGTCCCGCCTTGGTCAGATACTCGGTCACCACGCGCGATCCCGGAGCTAGCGAGGTCTTGATGTGGCGCTGCACGGTGAGCCCTTTGGCGGCGGCCTTTTTGGCGAGCAGCCCCGCGGCGAGCAGCACGCCGGGGTTCGACGTATTGGTGCAGGAGGTAATCGCCGCGATCAGCACGTCGCCGTTGCCGATGTCCAGCGGCTTGGATGTCGGCGCTGGAACGCGGTCCGGCGTGGGGCGATTGTCGATCATCTCGACGACATTGCGCGGTTGCCCATCCTTTTGAAGCTTCAATGCATCGTCGGCAGCTGCTGGAGACGACGGCGTAACGGTCAGCTTGGTCGGATAGCGCTTGGTGAGCTTTTCCCGGGGTTGGTTGAAGCCGTTCTCGGTCAC
>VBCZ01000229.1:4061-15402 GCA_005889025.1 Betaproteobacteria bacterium | reverse complement strand
GAGCGCCTCGGGCGTCGACCAGAGCGTGATCGTCAGCGGCTTGCCGTCCGGTTGCATTCTGAAGCCGTCGCCGCCGCGCTTGTAGCCGAAATAGTCGAGGAGCTTGTTCGCAAGTGCGGGGTCGTACTCGGTGCGGTTGCGGTAATTCGGATCGTAGCCGACGACGCCCGGCGGTATCGGCGACTCGGCCTTGATCGCCTGATTCTTGCGGATGATGCGGATCTCGTCGTAGATGTTGTAGGACATCGCGATGGCGCGACGCAGCGCGATTCGGTCCTTGCCGAAACCTCCTACCTCGGGATCGATCATGCTGAAGTGGTAGTACGTCATTTCGGGCTCGAGGTAGCGATAGAGCTTGATCCCCCGCCTGGCGAGGTCAGGCGCGACCTTGTTGTCGGGGATGGCGATCGGAGAGAATGATCCGAAGCGATCGACGTAGTCGATCTCGGCGCCCTGAAATGCCAGCCACCGCGACTGCTCTTCCTCGATGAGCCGCACGTCGATGACGCCGATCTGCGGCATCTCTTTGCCGCGCATCGCGGCGACCACGTCGCGATCCCAGGGATTCGCCGACGGCTGAAAATCCCACACGAAGCCGCGGAAGCCGGGGTTGGCGTTAAGCAGGATGCGCGCGCCACGCTGCCATTGGGCAAGCATGTAAGGGCCGGTTCCGACAGGATGGCCCTTGACGTCGCCGCTGTATTGCTCGATCACCTCGCGGGCGACAATGCTGGTCGTCGGCGAGGCAAGGATATAGGCGAAGTTATAGTCGGTGCCGGTCAGGTGCATCCGGATCGTGTATCGATCGACGATCTCGAGGCCTGGGACGCTGGCGTCGTAGTCGAATCGATCGCTGTTTTTCTTGGAACAGGAAGCGCCACGGCGAGCGGTTCTTCGGATCCATGAAACGCTTGATCGAATACGCGACATCCGCCGCGATCAATTCTCGTCGCCCGCTCTTGAACGCCGCGTCGGGAGTGAAAAAAATTCCCTTGCGCAGGCGGAATGTGAACGTCTTTCCGCCGTCGGTGACTTCGGGAAGCGACTCTGCCGCCATCGGCACGAGCTTCACCGGCTCGGCAAGGTAGTCGTAAGTGAGCAGGCGATCGAAGATGACTTCCTCGATCAGGCCCGAATAGTAGTTGGTGCTGCTGGATGGATCGAATCCGTCGTCACCCGCCTCGATCGCGACATGCAGGACCTTGTTCGGGTCCGCCGCGGCATGAGCCGGGGTCCCCGTAACGATGACAATGCAGTACAACGCGGCAAACCCTAACGTCGAGATGGTCCGACCGTGCTGCATCGCCATTGCCTGGAATTTGAAGGCGCGTAATGTACCATTTCCTGCCCTTCTTCGACCCTATGATGACGACACGGTTCTTCCTCTTTGCCGGCCAGCGATACGTCGTCGCCGGTCCGTCGATTGGACGATGAGCAAGCCCCGCTACTGGGACGATGCCGCGCGCGAGCTGTCGCGCCGCGACCCTGTGCTGCGCCGGGTGATCCTGGCGNNGGCGGACAGCATCTGGCGGCGCTTCGTCGCATCGGTCGATGCCTCACCCCCGCGCGGTTTTCCGCGACTGCTGCCGGACCGTGTCGTCGCCGCCGAGGTCCGTGCGCTGCGCGCGTGCGGGCTGTCGCAACGAAAGGCCGAATATCTGGCCGACCTCGCAGCTCATTTCGCCTCGGGCCGGCTCGATCCCCTGCATTGGAAGGCGCTCGACGACGAAGCGCTTATCGAGGCGCTCGTCGACGTCAAAGGCATCGGGCGCTGGACCGCGGAAATGTTCCTCATGTTCCACGAGCTGCGGCCCGACGTGCTGCCGGTCGACGATATCGGGCTGCAGCGCGCGATCGCGCTGCAATTCAACGGCGGCGAGCGATTGCCGCGCGAGGCGATGTTCGCAGTTGCGGATTTGTGGCGCCCGTGGCGATCGGTGGCAACGTGGTATTTGTGGCGAAGCCTCGATCCCATCCCCGTCGAATATTAGACACCGGCCGGTGGATACTTCGCTTCCGCCTTATGCGCGACTGACGCCCGATCGCGTGCTCGACGCCCTGGCGAGCGCCGGTTTCAGAGGCGACGGCCGGCTGCTGGCGCTCAACAGTTACGAAAATCGGGTCTATCAGGCCTGGCTGGAAGAAGGGTCGAGCGCCGCGTCGGTCGTCGCCAAGTTTTACCGTCCGGGACGTTGGAGCGACGCGCAGATCGAGGAGGAGCACGCCTTCGTTCGCGAGCTTGCCCAAGCAGAAATTCCCGTCGTCGCGGCGTTGACGCTGGCTGACGATGAAACCTTGGCCCGCTTCGACGATTTTCGCTTCGCGATCTATCCACGTCGCGGTGGACGCGCACCCGAGCTTGAAGACCGGCCCACGCTGGAATGGATCGGCCGCTTCGTCGGGCGCATTCACGCCATCGGTACAAGCAAGCGCTTCGTCGAACGTCCCGCGATCGATGTCCAGAGCTTCGGCGACGAGCCTCGCGACTGGCTGCTCGCGCACGATTTTGTTCCCGTGGACATTCGCCCGGCCTGGTCGAGTGTTTCCTCTCAGGCGCTCGACGGCGTACGCCGCGCGTTCGATCGCGCTGGCGAATTGCGCGTGCTGCGCGTGCATGGGGACTGCCACGCAGGCAACGTGCTGTGGACCGCCGATGGGCCGCACTTCGTCGATTTCGACGACAGCCGCACGGGTCCCGCGATCCAGGACTTGTGGATGCTGCTTTCCGGCGATCGCGCCGACAGGGAGCTCCAGTTGCGCGCGGTATTGAGCGGCTACGAGGACTTCTGCGAGTTCGATCCGCTCGAGCTCCATCTCGTCGAGGCGCTGCGCACCCTGCGTCTGATCCATTACTCGGCGTGGATCGCCCGCCGCTGGAACGATCCGGCATTTCCCGCTGCCTTTCCCTGGTTCAACACGCAGCGCTACTGGCAGGATCGCATCCTCGAGCTCCGCGAACAGATCGCCATCATGGACGAGACGCCGCTGGCGGTGTAGCACAAAATCGCCCCGGGGTTGCCTTTCGCGGGGCTTACGCGTGCCGAAGCATTCGGCCTATGAGGCGCCGCGCAGCACGCCGTCGATCAGGTGCAGCGTGCGATCGGTTCGCGACGCCAGATCGGGATCGTGGGTCACGATGACCAGGCTGGTGCCGACGCTGCGATTGAGCTCGAGCATCAGATCGAATACCTGTCCCGCCGTGCGCCGATCGAGGTTGCCTGTCGGCTCGTCGGCAAGCACGCAGGCCGGCTCGGTCACCAGCGCGCGGGCCAGCGCGACGCGTTGCCGCTCGCCGCCTGAAAGCTCTCCCGGACGATGCTGCGCGCGCGGGCTAAGACCGACGCGATCGAGCATGGCGAGAGCCGCGTTGCGCGCGGCGCCTGCTGTTTCGCGCCGGATGAACAAAGGCATTGCGACGTTTTCCAATGCGGAGAACTCGGGCAGGAGATGGTGAAACTGATAAATGAAACCAAGCGCCCGGTTGCGTATGCACCCGCGTTCGCTTTCGCTCAACGTCGCCAGCGGCGCGCCCTGCACGAGAACACTTCCGCCGCTGGGCGCGTCGAGTCCGCCGAGCAGGTGCAGCAGCGTGCTCTTGCCCGACCCGGATGCGCCCACGATGGCGACGCGCTCGCCCGGGCCGACTTGCAGGTCGATGCCCAGCAGCACAGGCACATCGAGCGGACCGCCGTGATACGTCTTCTTCAGCCCGCGGCATTCGAGCACTGGTCCGCGCGTCAAGTTCGCTGCTTCACTTCGAACTTCGCTCGCCACCTTACTCATAGCGCAGCGCCTCGGCCGGATTGACTTTCGCTGCGCGCCAGCTGGGATACAGGGTGGCAATCAACGCCAGCGCCAGGGCGATGAGGGCAATCATCGTAATGTCCCCCCGCTGTAGGTCCGAGGGTAGCTCAGAGATGTAATAGACGCTCTTGTCCAGGAACTGGATGCCGAAAGCGCGCTCGATCGCCGGCACCACCGTGTCGATATTGAGCGCAAGCGCTACTCCGCCGACGACGCCGATCAGGGTCCCGATAATTCCGACCAGCGCGCCCTGAATGATGAAGATCGTGAGGATGCTCGACGGAGCCGCGCCGAGCGTTCTCAGGATGGCGATGTCGGCTTGCTTGTCGGTGACTACCATCACCTGCGCGGAGACGATATTGAACGCCGCCACCGCAACGATCAGCGTCAGGATGATGAACATGACGCGCTTTTCGATGGCGACGGCGCGGAAGAAATTGGCGTGGCTTTGCGTCCAGTCGCGAACTTCGGCATCGGCGGGAAGCGTCGCGAGCAGATCGCGCGCAACCGCGGGGGCCGCGAACATGTCGTCAAGCTTGAGCCGTACCCCGCTTACCGACTCGCCCAGCCGGTAGAGCTTCTGCGCGTCGGACAGGTCGATCAGCGAGAGACCGTTGTCGAATTCGTACATCCCGATCTCGAAGATGCCGACGACGCGAAAGCTCTTGATCCGCGGCAGCGTTCCCGCCGGCGTGACCGTTCCCTGCGGGACGATGACGACAACCGAGTCGCCTATGCGCACGCCGAGCGCACGCGCGAGCTCGGAGCCGAGCACGATGCCGAACTCGCCCGGCTTGAGCGCGGCCAGCGAACCCATGCGCATGTGTGCGCCGATATCGGCAACGGTATCCTCCAGCGCCGGATCGATACCACACACAAGCGCTCCGCGATTCACGTCCCCCGCGGAAAGCATCGCCTGGCCCAGCACGTACGGCGCTGCGGCTTTGACACGCGGATGCGCGCGCGCCGCCTCCGCGACCTTCTTCCAGTCCGACATTTCGCCGTTGAGCGCGCGCACCTCGATATGCGAGGCGACGGAGAGGATGCGGTTTCGAAGCTCGTCCTGGAAGCCGTTCATCACCGACAGAACCACGATGAGCGCAGCCACGCCGAGCGCGATGCCGGCCATCGAAGTAAACGCGATGAACGAAACAAAGCCGTTGCGCCCTGCACCCCGACGGGCACGGGTGTAACGCAATCCAACGAAAAGTTCGTAGGGGGTCAACGGATTCGCGATTGAGCTGCAGTTTGTCGCGGGAGCGCGCAAGTGTGCCACAAGCGGCAAGGCAGCTCTACGTGCTATATTGATTTTGGCACTGTCGCATGCAACTCACGCTGGTCATTTCGGGACTGCTCGATGCTGCGCCGTCAGCGTTGGCAGCGGCCGACGCGAGCGCAACCGCGCTTGCGCGCATCCTCGCTGCGTCCGCTACGCCGACGTTCCGCCGCGACGGTCTGCCTGCGGTTTTGTGCGAGGCGCTGGCGATCCGGCGGCAAAGCGATTGGCCGATTGCCCCCTGGCGCGCTCGCGCCCATGGAATCGAACCGGGCGGCGCATACTGGCTGTGCGCAGATCCCGTAAGCATGCTCGTGCAACGGGAAAGCGTGCGTCTGAACGGCGTCGTGGAGGATCTTGCGAGCGCAGAGACTGCCTCGCTGCTTGCGACGCTGAACGCTCACTTCGTCGGCGAGGGCTTGCGCTTTTATGCGCCGCAGCCGGGAAATTGGTTGGTGCAGATCGACAAGCCGCAACAAATCGAGACGTTTCCCACTGAGGTTGCGCTCGGCCATGTCCTTCTCGAGTTCCTGCCTCGAGGTCCGGATGGCGCTCGCTGGCGGCGCTGGCAGAATGAAATGCAAATGCTTCTTTTCGACCATCCTGTCAATCGCGAACGCGAATCTTCGCGACGACCGATCGTCGACAGCGTCTGGCTGTGGGGCGGAGGCGTTTTCGAGGCCCCGCGCCAGGTTCCCTCGACCAAGAAAATTTATACCGATGTGCAGTGGATACGCGAGCTGGCTGGCGCGGCCGGCATGGCCGTTCTCGCGCTGCCCGATGCAGTTGCGCAGCTGCTCGAGGGCCCCGGCACGGCCGACACACTGGTGTATTTGGATACACCGGCGATTTCGGGGTCCGAGCAGCTTGCCACGCTGGATCGCGTGTGGTTCCAGCCTCTCGAAAACGCCCTGCAGCGCCGTGACCTTGCCGCGATCGATCTGGTGCTCACGCAGAGGTCGGGCATGATGACTTTTGTTGCAAGGCGGGCGAACCTGTTCGGCCGTTGGCGATACCGGTGGTCGAAGCCCAGTCTTTTGAATCTGCTCGCGATCGAGCGCCAGGCGATGTAATGGAAATACGCCGTCGATCCGTGCCCGAAGCGGCCGCGGCGCTTACCGCGGCCGGGGTCGCACCGCTGATCGCGCGGATCTACGCATCGCGCGGCGTCGTTTCCGCGGACGAGCTGGACCACGCCCTGACCCGGCTTCCCTCCTGGAATACGTTCAAGGGCATCGATGCAGCCGTCGCGCGCCTGTCGATCGCCATCGCGAATGGCGAGCATGTTCTGATTGTCGCCGACTACGACGCCGATGGCGCCACGGCGTGTGCGGTGGGGATGCGCGGCCTTGCCGCGCTCGGCGCCAGCGTCGACTTTCTGGTGCCCAATCGTTTTGAGTTCGGCTATGGACTGACCCCGGAAATCGTCGAGCTGGCGGCGCGTCGTGGGCCGAAGGTCATCGTCACGGTCGATAACGGCATCGCGAGCGTCGAAGGCGTCGCGGCCGCACGCGCGCTGGGAATCGATGTGGTGATCACCGACCACCATCTTCCGGGCGAAGCGCTACCCGACACGGACTGGATCGTGAACCCCAATCAGTCCGGCTGCGCGTTTCCGAGCAAGCATCTGGCCGGCGTAGGCGTGATGTTCTATCTGCTTTGCGCGCTGCGAACGTCGCTCCGCGAACACGGGCATTTCGCGGGTCGGCACCCGCCGAATCTCGCCGTGCTCCTCGACCTGGTTGCGCTCGGGACGGTTGCCGATGTCGTGAGCCTCGATCACACCAACCGGATCCTGGTCGATCAAGGCCTGCGCCGGATCCGCGCGGGACGCGCTCACCCTGGCATCTCGGCGCTGTTCGCCGCCGCCGGCCGAGACGCAGCGCTGGCGACGACCTACGATTTGGGATTCGTCGTCGGGCCGCGCCTGAATGCCGCGGGTCGACTTGCCGATATGTCGATCGGGATCGCCTGCCTCATCACCGACGACCAATCGACAGCACGCACGCTGGCATCACAGCTCGACCAACTCAATCGCGAAAGGCGGGAAGTCGAAGCCGGTATGCAGGAAGAAGCGCTCGCCGCGATGGCCTGCGCAACCGACGAGGGTGCGTGCTCGGTCTGCCTGTACCAGCCGCAATGGCATCAAGGCGTCATAGGCATCGTCGCATCGCGCCTCAAGGACCGTTTTCATCGCCCCGCGGTTGTTTTCGCACGCACGGAGGAGAATGAGCTGCGGGGTTCGGCACGCGCGATCGTCGGCTTTCATATGCGCGACGCGCTCGACCTCGTGGCAAAGCGCGCCCCCGGGACGATCACGCGGTTTGGCGGGCATGCCTTTGCGGCAGGGCTGACGCTGCCTGAGGCCGCGCTGCCGCGCTTTGCCGAGGAATTCGAGCGCGTCGCGCGGGAGCGTCTGTCCCCCACCGCCTTGCAGCGCACCCTCGAGACCGACGGCGAGTTGACCACCGAAGAACTGACACTCGTCTTTGCGCGAGAACTCATGAATGGCGTGTGGGGCCAGGGCTTTCCGGCCCCGGTGTTCGAAGGTGAGTTCAGCCTCAACGATCAACGCATCGTCGGCGAGCGACACGGCCGTCTCACGCTTGTCCAGGGGCATCGAAGGCTCGACGCCATCGTGTTCAACGACACGGGTCCCTTTCCGCCCAGAATCCGGGCCGCGTACCGACCCGAAGCCCATCAATTCCAGGGACTCTTCGGATTGCAGATCGTGATCGAGGCATGGCGGCCCGCGTGAGGGAAGCGATGTTGGTTAGCACTCACAGCGAAAATTGATGTGCAGCATTTAAGCGGGTGGCAATAACCGCCGGGTTCTGGGTCGACGTCCTTTTGCTGCTCCGATAGGTTATTTGCAACTACTTGAGTTCACTGGGAAATACAAAAAATACCACATTTGGCTTCCTTAAATGGATGGCCATCGTTTTGTCATGTTGTGCGTTGCAATCAAAGGGTGCAGAATCCGCTGCGGTGCAACAGAGCCAACAGCGCTCTGGGCCAAACGCAGGGGGCGCGAGGGACAGATGGGCCTCAACGGCAGCGGTCTCAACGGCAACGGATCTATGCGTTTGCTGGGCAAGGTTTCCATAATTACGGGGGGAGGTCAGGGTATCGGGCGGGCGACTTCCATCAAATTTGCCAAGGAAGGCGCCAAGGTCGCGGTCTGCGACATCAACATGACCTCGGTGGCGGAAACCCTCGCGCAAATCCGAAACCTGGGCGGCGAGGCACTGGGCTTTCAGGTCGACGTCACCGACAAGGCGAGCATCGCGCGAATGGTCGAAGGCGTCATGTTCGCCTGGCAGCGAATCGACACGCTGGTCAACAACGCGGGCATCGTTCAAGACGCCCGCTTCAGCAAGATGACCGAGGAGCAGTTCGACCTCGTCATCGACGTCAATCTCAAGGGCGTCTACAACTGCACCAAGGCGGTCGTCGATATCATGCTCCAGCAGAATTCGGGATGCATTCTCAACGCGTCGTCGATCGTCGGTCTCTATGGCAATTTCGGGCAAACAAATTACGCGGCGACCAAATTTGGCGTGATCGGCATGGTCAAGACATGGGCGCGCGAGCTTGGCAGCAAGGGAATCCGGGCCAACGCGATCTGTCCCGGTTTCATCGAAACACCTATTCTCGACTCGATCCCCGACAAGGTGCTCAGGTCCATCGAAGAGCGGGTGCCGATGGGTCGTCTGGGCACGCCCGAGGAGATCGCCAACACCTACGCCTGGCTGGCGTCCGACGAAGCCAGCTACATCAACGGCGCAGTGATCGAGGTTTCCGGCGGCGTAACGATTTAGGGAATCTCGGCAAGGCGGGGCACGTTTTAGTGCATGCACTCACTTGAGTGCGGCAGTCATGCACGGTAGCATTGGACGGCTGTACGCGACACTTCGCCGCCCGATGAAATCCCAATTCCGCTTTAGCGCTCGCGTGAGGCCTTCGATGGTGCCCGTCGCTCACCTCGTGGCGCGCGGTAATTTCCATGCGACCATCGGCGCGATCCGGGCGCGCAGCCGCGGCATAGTCCCAGAAAAACTGCCTGCGAAGTCAGGCGGCTCCGGCGCATCGCCTTGCCGGGACACCCTTTCGCGACGGTTCGCGCGCCGCACTTCGGCAGCCGCATCCTGAACACCGACGGTCTGCGCGCGATCTTCGGCCCGGGCGGCCTGCTCGCCCGGAACCTTTCCGCGTATCGGTTTCGTCCGCAACAGCTCGCGATGGCTGAGGCGATCGCGCACGCCATCGAAGGACGCGGGCAGCTTATCGCAGAAGCGGGAACAGGCACCGGAAAGACCTTCGCATATCTCGTCCCTGCCCTCCTTTCCGGCGGAAAGGTGATCGTCTCCACCGGGACCAAGACCTTGCAGGATCAGCTTTTCCAGCGCGACCTGCCGCTCGTTCGCGATGCGTTGAAAGTACCGGTCACCGTCGCCCTGCTCAAGGGCCGCGGCAACTATGTTTGCCACCACCATCTCGCGCGCGCCGCCGCGCAGAGCACGTTTGCCTCTCGCGCCGACGTCCTCTATTTGAAGCGCATTGGGTCGTTCGCGCGCACCTCGACGACCGGCGACAAGAGCGAGCTCGCCGACGTGCCGGAAAACGCCGGCATCTGGTCCGACGTAACGTCCACACGCGAAAATTGTCTTGGCAGCGAATGTGCGCATTACGGCGAATGCTTCGTCATGAACGCGCGCAAGGACGCGCTAGCGGCCGACGTCGTCGTCGTCAACCATCATCTGTTTTTTGCCGACATCATGTTGAAGGACGAAGGACTCAACGATCTCCTTCCAGCCTGCAACACGGTCATCCTCGACGAGGCGCATCAGCTCCCCGACACCGCGACGCTCTTCTTCGGCGAAGAGATCGGCGCGGGTCAATTGGGCGAGCTCGCGCGCGACGCCGAGGTGGAGAGATTGCGTTCCGCGCGCGATTACGAGCCGCTGCGCGACGCCGCGCAGAGTTTGGCTCAGGCAATGCGCCGCTTCCGCCTGTCAATCGGCGACGTGCCTGGGAAGGTAGCGCAGACCGACGCGATGCGGCGACCTGACTTCGATCAGGCGCTGCAGGCGCTCGCAGCGACGCTGGAGTCGCTTTCCAAAGAGCTGGGCTCGCAGGCCGAGCGCAGCGATGAGCTCGCGCAATGCGCCGCTCGGGCGTCCGATGCGCTCGGCCGCCTTTCGCGCTGGCGCGACCGCGACGACCCCGAGTGGATCCGCTGGCTGGAAGTGAGCGCGAGCGGTTGGCAATTGCGTGCCTCACCGCTTTCGATCGCCGAAATCTTTGCGCGACAGGTGACCGACAGTGCGCGCGCGTGGATATTCACCTCGGCAACCCTGGCGATCGCCGGCGATTTCACGCTCTATCAGCGCGAGCTCGGACTGTCGGATGCCGCCACCGGTTTCTGGGACAGCCCGTTCGATTATCCTAACAACGCGCTGCTCTATCTTCCGCGCGACCTTCCTCCGCCGAACAGCTTCGAGCATACCGACGCCGTCGTGGCCGCGGCGATTCCGGTGCTGAAGGCGAGCGGGGGTCGCGCGTTCCTGCTGTTCACCACGCTGCGCGCGCTATCGCGCGCCCGCGATTCTCTCGCCGCTGCCCTGCGCAGCGAAGGCATGGACTTTCCGCTGCTGGTGCAGGGCGAAGGGTCGCGCACCGAGCTCTTGACGCGTTTCCGTCGATTGGGCAATGCGGTGCTGCTGGGGAGCCAAAGTTTCTGGGAAGGCGTCGACGTTCAAGGCGAAGCGCTTTCGGTCGTGATCATCGACAAGCTGCCGTTCGCGCCGCCTGATGATCCGCTGTTCGCCGCGCGACTCGATCGCATCGCCCGCGACGGCGGCAACCCGTTTGTCGATTATCAGCTGCCGCAGGCCGCCATCAGTCTGAAGCAAGGCGCGGGGCGCTTGATTCGATCGGAATCCGATCGGGGCGTGCTCATGATCTGCGACCGCAGGCTGGCGGAAAAACCCTATGGCAGGAAAATATGGCAAGCGCTGCCGCCGATGCGCCGCACCCGCGAGCTTGCCGACGTCGTGGAGTTCTTCGCGACGGCGCCGGTGGAACATTAGACCCGTCGTCGCGGCACGTGAACACCCCGGCCGTTTGAGCGTCGTTCGGTTGTGCGACTGCGGGACGCAGCCTAGACGTGTGGCGCGTGGCGTTGCGCTTTCGGCCTTGCCGCATCGCCCGCGACGACAAGCGCGACGCGGAGCAACGGCATCAGAGGCGCTGGTCTAT
>VBCZ01000229.1:0-4038 GCA_005889025.1 Betaproteobacteria bacterium | reverse complement strand
GGAGGCGATCGTGTCCTTCGCCCAGAACTTCCACCACGGCCTCTCCTCGCCGGTGAAAAATTTCCCGTCCGGAAAAGTCTGCTTGAGGATGCGGGTCGTGTCGTCGCGCAATTGCGGCATTCCGAGCCGGTCGTAGCTTCGGACCAATACGATCAGCGCGTCCTCGTTGGCCGGTGTCTTCGGGTAGTTGGTCAGCGCCGCTTGTGCACGGTTGACCGCAGCGAGATATGCGCCGCGGTTGTAATAGTAGTCGGCGACATGGACTTCGTAGGCCGCCAACGCATTGTTGAGATACCGCATGCGCTCGACGGCATCGGCGGCATATCGGCTGTCGGGAAAACGCGTTGCAAGCTCGCGGAACGCGGCAAACGACTCCTTGGTCATTTTCGGGTCGCGCGACGACAGATCCGTTTCCGCGATATAGCCGAGCAGACCCTGATCTTCCCGGAAGTTTATCAAGCCCTTCAGGTAATACGCGTAGTCGACGTTGGGATGATTCGGATAGGTACGGATGAAGCGATCGCAGGATGCGATCGCCGGCGCGATCTCGTTCTGGCGGTAGTTGGCGTATGCGCCTTCCAGGATCGCCTGCTGCGCATAGCGGCCGTAGGGAAAGCGTCCCTCGAGCGTGTCGAAGAGCTTGACGGCCCGCGTATAATTGCCACTCACGAGCGCGCCGTGCGCTTCCGAATAAATTTTCTCAGCCGCCCAGCCCGTCGTCTCTTCCTTGGTTTCGGGCAGCCAACTGCATCCCGTCGCGCTCAACAGGAACGTCCAGACCGCGACGTATTTCCAGAATTTCGACATCGTTACAGCCTCCTGTGGCAACTTTGAATTATAACCTGCGCTCGAGCGCGGCCGGGACCGAGGAGCGAACGCTGACGATTCCGGAGCGGGCCGCCGGCATGCGTCTCGATCAGGCGCTCGCGCAGCTCATGCCCGAGCATTCGCGCAGCCGTATCAAATCCTGGATCGATGCGGGCCGCGTCACCTTGTCGGGCGCGCCCGCGGATGCAAAGCAGAAACTTCGCGGCGGCGAGCTTGTCGCTGTCGTCCCGCTGATGGACCCGAGGACCACGCCCATCGCTCCGCAGGCGATGGACCTTGTCGTCGTTTACGAGGACGACGCGCTGCTGGTGGTCGACAAGCCGGCGGGTCTGGTCGTTCATCCTGGCAGCGGCAACTGGGACGCAACGCTTGCCAATGCGTTGCTGCATCACGCGCCGCAGCTCGCGCACATCGCCCGTGCGGGGATCGTGCACCGGCTCGACAAGGACACCAGCGGCTTGCTCGTCGTCGCGAAGACCGTCACCGCGCAGACCGACCTCGTGCGTCAATTACAGGCGCGCACCGTCCGCCGCGAGTATCTGGCGCTGGCGACCGGCGACATCGAGCGCAGCGGAACGATCGATGCGCCCATCGGACGGCATCCGGTCAAGCGCACGTCGATGGCGGTCGTTGCGACCGGAAAACAGTCCGTGACTCGCTACGAAGTGCGCGAGCGATTCGGCGACTGCACGCTCATCGCTTGCCGCCTGGAAACAGGGCGCACGCATCAGATACGCGTTCACCTTGCGTCGATCGCGCATCCTCTCGTGGGCGATCCGGCTTACGGGCGTCGGCACGCTGTTGCCTTCGGCCGCCAGGCGCTGCACGCATGGCGCCTGGGATTGATCCATCCCGTGCTCCGCCACGCCATGCAGTGGCAGGCCGATCTGCCTGCTGATTTCGACGGCTTGCTGGCCGGACTGCGGGAGCGTGCATCGAATGACTGACTCCTCGCTGCAGGCGCAGCTCGACGCCGCGGACCTGGATTGGATCGTCCCCGACTGGCCCGTGCCGGCGCACGTGCACGCGTTGTCGACGACCCGCAACGGCGTGCGCGGGTCCGCGGCCGATTTCTCGAAACACTCGGTCGACGCCGCGTCGGTGCATAACACATTGCGCCGCTTTTGTTACAGCGAGCCGGTCTGGCTCGCGCAGGTGCACGGGACGACGGTCTGCGACGCGGACGGTTTGCGCAATGACGTACCGACCGCCGATGCCGCCATCTCGCGGTCGGCCGGCAAGGCATGCGCGATCCTCGCCGCCGATTGCCTGCCGGTGCTGTTCAGCGATCGCAGCGGCAACGCGGTGGGGGCCGCGCACGCCGGTTGGCGCGGCCTTGCCGCCGGCGTGCTCGAAGCGACGGTCGATGCGATGCGTATCGACCCGTCGAATATGCTGGTATGGCTTGGCCCCGCGATCGGGCCACGTTCGTTCCAGGTCGGACGCGACGTATTCGAATCATTTTGCGGCGATGATCCCGGCGCAGCCGAATGCTTTGTTTCCGAACGCGACGGAAAGTGGCGTGCAGACCTGTATGGACTTGCCCGGCGGCGCCTTGCACGGGTTGGCGTTAGCGCGATCTTCGGCGGTGGCCGTTGTACGTATACTGAGCGCAACGTCTTCTATTCGTATCGACGCGGCGGGGAGGAAGCATCGGCGCGAATGGCCACCTTGATCTGGATCGAGCCGCGTGAAATGCGCCAGGCGTGACGATATGAGCTTCGCATTCCGGCAATGAGCCAAACGGCCAACGTGCTTCTTGCCATCGTCGTCGCCTGCCTTGCCGGCGGTGTTCTCGCGATCGTTGCGGCCGCCGGCACGCTCGCACTCCATGCGCGATGGATATCGCGCCTCGTCAGCTTCGCCGTCGGCGCGCTCCTTGGCGCGATTTTCCTGGAGCTCCTGCCGCATGCGCTCGAGCTCGGCACCACCGAGCACGTGATGCTCACTGTGCTGATCGGCCTGCTGCTGTTCTTCCTCCTCGAAAAGCTCGTTCTTTGGCGGCATAGTCACCTCGAGGTCGAAACGCTCGTTGAATCCCCTTCGACAAATGCGCACGATCACACCCACGGCTTCGACCGCGGCCGGTCCGGGTTGATGATCTTGATCGGCAATTCGGTGCACAACTTCTGTGACGGAATCGTCATCGCGGCGGCGTTCGTCGCCGATTTCGCGCTGGGCACGACGACGGCGCTGGCGATCGTCGCGCACGCGATTCCGCAGCAGGTCGGTGATTTCGCGGTGCTTCTGCATTCCGGGTACACGCGTCGCCGCGCCTTCGCTTACAACATGGCAACCGGCGCCGCGACGCTGATCGGCGGGCTCGCGGGGTACGCGGCGCTGGCGTCGATGCAGGAGATGCTTCCGACCGTGCTCGCGCTGGCCTCGGCAAGCCTGCTTTATGTCGCGGTGGCGGATCTCATCCCCAGCTTGCATCGCCATGCCGCCCCCGCGGAAACGGCACAGCAGCTTTTCCTTATCGGCATCGGCATCGCGATCATCGCCGTGGTCCACATCGTCCTGGAGCATTGAGGTCTTTAAGCAAAGCGGCAGATTATTCGGTCACAACCTACAGCGGAATGAAAAAAGAGCACGCGCAAGAAGAGGCACCTGGCGCACGCGGAGTCACGGCGTACGATTGGACGCAGCTCGCGCAGGGCTGGCAGGAGACGACCCGGCAATGGTCCCAGTGGTGGGCGGGCGTCGCGGGCTTGCCCGCGGGGCATGCCGGGACGCTCGGCAACACCGCGCTGGCGCTGCCGGCGGTGCCGCCGGCCTGGATTGATCCCGCCACGGCTGCCGATCTCACCGACCGCTACAACCGCAAGTTCGAAGAGCTGTGGTCGCGGATCGCAACCGGAAACCTTGACAGCGCGGGCGAATCCGAGCACAGGGATCGGCGTTTTTCGGCCAGGGAATGGCGCGAACAGCCTTTCTTTGCCCTGCTGAAGGAAGCTTACCTGCTGCACGCGGGCTATGTGCGCGAGCTCGTCGACCTCGCCCAAGCCGATGCGGGCACGAAAAAGCGGTTGGCGTTTCTCGCTCATCAGTATGTCGACGCGGTGTCGCCGTCCAATTTTCTGGCCACCAATCCGGAGGCGCTCAAGCTCGCGCTCGAGTCCGGGGGTGCATCGCTTGCCCAGGGGCTTTCGAACCTGCTCGCCGACGCTCGTCGCGGCCGCATCGCCATGACCGACGAATCTGCGTTCG
>VBCZ01000228.1 GCA_005889025.1 Betaproteobacteria bacterium | reverse complement strand
ATGTCGTGTACGTTACCGCAGAATAAATAACGGCACAGGCCCGCCGGGAGCATGCGCCTAATATAATCTGTATGCAATAAGAGGTTCTTTGTACGCAACATAGGGATCTTGCGTTTCGGCTGACGAAGGAGCCGAGTGCGGCCGCCAATTGCCCGGGGAACCCGAGCGGTCGCGTCCGATTCACGCCGCAAGGCCGCCTTGCGGTGGATGCGCGCCGTTCTGGCTCCCGCGACGCGCCGAAAACGGAGGTTTACCTTCGAGAGCGCCCGCCCCGGGGGACCCGGCAGGCGATGCGCGGCCGCTCCAACGGTCAGCTCAGACGCAGCTGCTCGTAGAGCGCCGTCTCCAGCTTCAACAGCGCAGCGGGGTCGTGCAGGCGTGCGCCGTCGAGGAGAAACGCATCTTCGGCGCGTTCTCCCAGCGTATTTACTTTCGCGCTTGCGACGTTCACGTTGGCCTTGGCAAGCGTGTACGCGATGCGCGCAAGCAGCCCCGGCCGATCGCCGGCGACGATCTCCAGAATGAACTGTGTACCCTTGTCATCCGGGAAGATGCGCACTTCGGGAGAAAGCGGAAAGTGCTTCAGATGCCGGCTGATTCGCCCTCCCGGCGGCGGTTCCAGGGGACGATGCTCGATCAGCGCACGCCTGAGCTCGAATTCGATGAAGCTGATCGCCTCGCGATAGCTTGCGTCGGGGTTGCCGGGATCGTGCAGGACGAACGTATCGAGCGCGTACCCGTGCCGGGTCGTGTGGATGCGCGCTTCGAGGATCGACAGCCGCGCCTGGCCGAAGAAGCCGCAAATGCGCGCGAAGAGCTCCTTCTGATCCGGCAGATACACCATCACCTGCAGCCCCGCGCCATCGCGCGCCAAGCGAGCCTTGACCACCGGCTCCTTGCTGTCGACCCTGAAATAAAGATGCCGTGCATGCCAGGCGATTTCGTCTGCGGCATGGCGCTGAAAATAAACGCTGTCGAGCCGCTGCCACAACTTCTGCTCTGCGCCGTCGGTCACCGCGTAGAGCCTCAGCTGGCGCAACGCTTCGGCGCGGCGCGCCTCGAGGCTGTCGTGCAGCCGCCGCTCCCCCGGCCGCCCCACGAGATGCGCCTTGGTGGCGTGAAAAAGATCTTCCAGAAGCTTCGCCTTCCAGGCGTTCCACACCTTCGGGCTGGTACCTCGAATGTCGGCGACGGTCAACAGATAAAGTGCGAACAGACGACGCTCCGTCGCTACCTTGGCCGCAAACGCCGCGACCACTGCGGGATCGGCAATATCCTGTTTTTGTGCCGTCGACGACATCGACAAATGCTGCTCGACCAGCCACGCGACGAGATCGGTATCTTCCGGCGACAAACCGTGCTGCCGGCAGAATTTTCGGGCATCGCGGCTGCCAAGGATGGAATGGTCACCGCCGCGCGCCTTGGCGATGTCGTGAAACAGTCCCGCCGCATAGAGCACCTCGGGTCGCGCGAAATCGGCTATCAGCCTCGAGCACAGCGGGTACTCGTGCGCGTGTTGCGGCTCGGTGAACCGGCGCAGATTGCGGATCACCATCAGGATGTGCGAATCGACCGTGTACACGTGAAACAGATCGTGCTGCATCTGACCCACGATCCGCCCGAAAACCGGCAGGTAGCGGCCGAGGATGCCGTACTGATTCATGCGCCGGAGCTCGTGGGTGACTCCACGCGGCTGCCGCAGGATGGCCATGAAACGCGCCCGGTTGATGGGGTCGCGGCGAAACGCCGCGTCGACGCGGTCGCGATTCCGCCAAAGCGCCCGGAGCAGATGCGCGGACATGCCTTTGAGCTCGGGATGCTGCTGCATCATGAGAAAGCTCTCCAGGATCGCCGACGGGCGCCTCGCGAAAAGCTCGTCATCTCGAAGATCCAGCAATTCGTCGACGGCCTGAAAATCCGCGTCGATCGGGTGCACTGCAACCTGCGCTGGAAATAGCCTGCCGTGCAGGTTCTGCAGCAGGATGACGCTGAGCTGCTGGATCGATTTCGCCGCGCGGTAGTAGCGCTTCATGAGGTGCTCCGACGCACGCCTGTCCGGCGTGTCGGCCAAACCGAGCTCGCGCGCAAGTGCGGTCTGCACGTCGAACACGAGGCGGTCCTCTCGGCGTCCGGCGAGATAATGGAGGCGGATGCGCAGATCGTCGATGAGGCGCTCGTGGCGCGCAACCTCGCGCGACTCGCGCGCGGTCATCAATCCGTGCGCCGCAATCTCCTTCCACGATCGACCCAGCCCTGCTGCAAGCGCGATCCACATGACCGTCTGCAAGTCGCGCAAACCGCCGGGGCTCTCCTTGACATTGGGCTCGAGGTTGTACGCCGTATCCTGATAGCGAAGGTGGCGCTGCTGCTGCTCCAGTGCCTTGGCTTCGAAAAACGCGCGTAGGTCGAGTGTCGTGTCGAATCGCCGGCAAAAGCGCTCATACAGCGACCGCGAGCCGGCAAGGAGCCGCCGCTCGAGCAGGCTGGTGCGAATGGTGATGTCGCCAGTCATTTCGCTTTCGCATTCGTCGATGGTACGCACCGAGTGTGCGACCTCGAGACCCGTGTCCCATAGCGCCCCGACGAAGCGCTCGATAATGCCGGCTGACGCGTCTTCGACAAGTGAGCGCGACAGCAGGATCAGGACATCGACATCGGAATGCGGGAATAGCTGGCCGCGGCCGTAGCCGCCGACTGCGATCAGCGCGCACTCGGCTGGCGCACCGATCTCCTGCCAGAGCCCGCGGACGGCTCTATCTACGAGGCGGGCATGACGCGAAAGCAGACGGGTCGGCGCAGGATCAGCGGCGAATTCGCGCGCCAGTGCAGCGCGTCCGGCGGCAAGCTCACGCCGCCAGCGCGCGGACGAGTCGGTGACTGTTGGCCGAGGTGCAGCGGCTAACGTTGCAGCCACGTCCTTCGCTTATTCGCTTGCCGCCGGCGGAGGATCGGGCGCGCCGGCGGAAAGGGTCAGGACGTCGAAACCCGTGTCGGTCACGAGCACCGTGTGCTCCCATTGCGCCGACAGGCTGTGGTCGGCGGTCACGATGGTCCATCCGTCTGCGAGACAGCGTATTCCGGAACGGCCGGCATTGATCATCGGCTCGATGGTGAAGATCATTCCCGGTTGGAGCTTGAGCCCCGTCGCAGGGCGACCGTAATGAAGGACCTGGGGCTCTTCGTGGAAAGCGCGCCCGATGCCGTGACCGCAGAATTCACGCACCACCGAATAGCCGTGCGCCTCGGCATGGCGCTGTATGGTCGCGCCGATGTCGCCCAAGTGCGCGCCCGGCGCGACGGCGCGTATGCCGCGCCACATCGACTCATACGTTATCTCGCACAGGCGCTTTGCCTGGATATTCGGCACGCCCACATAGAACATGCGGCTGGTGTCGCCATGGAAGCCTTCTTTGATCACGGTGACATCGACATTGACGATGTCGCCCGGCTTGAGCTTCTTGTCGCCCGGGATACCATGGCAGACGACGTGATTGACCGATGTGCAGATCGACGCCGGATACGGTCGGTGTCCCGGCGGAGCGTAATTGAGGGTTGCGGGGACGACATGCTGGACGTTGACCTGGTA
>VBCZ01000227.1 GCA_005889025.1 Betaproteobacteria bacterium | reverse complement strand
TCGACGAACGGATATTTGTCCGCAGGCAGGCTTTTCCGAAACGCTTCCTTTTCGTCGGGAGAATTGACGGTGATGCTGCAAACCGTTTTCTTGTCGGCGTTGGCATCATGTCCCCACACCGTGGCCAGCAAGGCGGTCAGGAGGAGGAATTTGGTGGAAGCTCGCATTGGACGTGAGGCTCAACCAATGCCGGCGCGCGCAGATCGCGAATGACAGCGCGCAGATTGCGAATGACAGAGACTGGCAGCAAGCGTGCGTGAAACATTCGTCGCGCGTGCTGTCGGTGCGCACGCAGCGCGCCCTGCCCGTTCGCAAGCAGGCATAGCGCTTGCGACGATGATTGAAAGACGAGCAGCGTTCAAGGTGCTCTCGACTTTTCGCGTCGGTTGACGGCAACGATTCTATGAATTTCAAGTGGCTGAGTCCGTCAGACGGGTTCTGGATTTGCTGTCGGTCAGCGGGTATTGCGAAGTAGGACAGTGCCCGGCATGGGGCCATGACGCGACGCGACAACCTTTTCCCGGCCTGCGCCGGGACGACCATCAGTCGAGCCGATGCGAAGCAATCTGCGATCGGAAACGGATGCGTCATCCCGGGCGAGCGCGAGCGAGGTCCGGGATCCAAGTTGACCGGTTGGATCGAGCGGGCGGGGTTGAAGACGCGCGGCGACTACCGGCGGTAGATCTCGTAAATCAAACCATTCGTAAGCGATACCACGAACAGGTTACCGTTCGGCCCAGTCAACAGGTCGGTGACGATACCGAAGTTCCTGCCGAAAAGGAGGCTTTCGCTTTCCGTGATATCGAACTTGCAGACATTGTCGGCGACCCGATCGGCAAGACGAGGATCGTCGACGGCGATGTTCGCGCGGTCAGCGGTCAGCTTGAAGCGGAACAAATGCCCGCCCTGGAGGAAGGTGCGCGCGCCGCCCATGAACAGGTTGTTCTGATATTCCATCCCAAGCGCGCTGGTCCTCATGAAACCTATGCCGGCCGGCGCCACTTCGAATTTCCAGCTCAGCTCAGGATCTTTATGGAACGACCCGGGCAGCGCGAATAACCGCGCCAACGCGTCTTGAGGCGTGTCGGCGATGTTGGTCGGTGGCCAGCGAATCTGCTGCAGCCCGAAGTAAGCGCCGCCGATGCAGGGATCGCTTGCAGGGCTGGTTTCGATCGCCTTGTATTCGGCGATTCGCGAAAGGGGTCCGCGAATCTGCACCCAGCCGCTGTTCATTCCCGGTGGGACTCGACTCAACTGAGTGAACGAGTCGTCGCCGTTCTCTTCGAGCCAGAGGCTGCCCGACACCGGATCGAAGTCCATGCCGAAGCTGTTGCGGATCCCGTAGGCAAAAACTTTCTGGATATTGGCCCCCACTTCGCCGCCTATCCCTGCGCCAGCGGCGAAGAAAGGATTGTCGGCGGGCGTCGTGCCGTCGTCGTTCAGGCGCAGGATGACGCCGGTGAGATGCGCGTTGTCGGGCATAGGTCCGCCGAACTGATCGTCTGTGACGATCGGACCCGGGCAGACCGCGGTGGGACCGCATGGCAGGTTCTGCATCCAGCCGCGGCGGCCGTTATCGCCGATGACGATGTAGAGCTTCCCATCGGGACCGAATTTCAACACCCCGCCGTTGTGGTTGCCGCGAAGCGTCTGCCCGGCGTCAGCCTGAAACGCATGCAGCCGGATGAGATTTCGATCCAGGGTGAGCGTCGATCCATTCCAGATGAACCGGTCGACGCGATTCCCCAGCAGTGCAACGTCGGCGAGATTGGCCGAATCGGCGCCGGTCGAGCTCTCCGTCCAGTACAGATAGACGAACGGTCTGCCTGGGAAGCCCGGGTGCAGCGCAATGCCCAGCAGGCCTCGTTCCGATGCGGAATTGACTGCGAGATCGAGCGCCGGGGCGCCTTGAACGACGTTGTTGATGACCCTCTTCACCCTGCCGGTCGCCTTCTCGAGCACCAGGATGTCGTTCGTTCCGATGAAAGCCATGCTGGTTGGCTGGTCCAGACCGAAAGCCACCTTGCGCACGGCCAGGTTCGAATCGACGACGGACGGAGCGACGAGGGGCACCTGTCCGACCGCCGACGGAACAAGCCCAACGGCGAGAATCGCGGCGCCTACACCCGTGTAGAACACGCTTCTTCGCGACCCGGGTGCTGCAACGGGCGTGACGTTCCCGGTGTCGAGTACCGCCACGCGTGGTTTCTTTGGATTGCTTCGCATAAGATCCTCCTCATCATTGATCGCGGTATGAGCACAGGCTCTCGAGGCGGTCTCTGACATGCGGCAATTCGATTTCATACGAAGTCTCGCCGTCGGGTCCGCCGACGGCGCGACCGATGACAACAGCCGGGGCTTGCAGCCTATTCCTGTAGTAGACACTCGCGGCCGGATGGTCGTTCCGAGGTCCATTCGGCAAGGTGCTGGCGAAACCTTGGATCGGACTAATCTGTCCTGCTCGGAATCAGATCTGACGGACACTGTCCGCTCGGATTGAACCGTCAGCGTCGCGGAAAGCGGCCACCTCTTTGCGAGTCGTGGGTGGGCGCTATCGACCCTTCTCGGTCATACGCCCGACGAAGCCGGCCGTCCGCTTCGCCGCGTTTGCGGTCATTGCGCCAGCGCCCGGCAACTGGCGCTATCGGCCAGAAGCGGACGCTCGCTTTGATTCGTCGGAACCGGTCGTTCGACAAGTCGATCGACCCAGACCCGATCGTCAGGCCCTCCCAAGCGATGCCCTACTGCTCTGCATGCGTCTTCAATACAGCTGAACTTTGCCGGCACCGGATGGGCGCCGCAGTGCGTCGTTCGTGCTCTATCTCGTCTACGAGACGGACGATTTCACCCTCTCCCTGTGTTTCTCGGGTGGTGGCGCTTACGCCACTGGTCGTTTCATGTTCGATGCGAACGGCAACCTCTGGAGTGGCATGAACTGGATGCCGGGCTCGCAGTCCGGCGTCAACAAGAGTACTGGTGGCGGCGTGGGCAAGTACAGCCCGACGGAACGGCGCTTTCCCGCCAATCACCGACTTCACCGGCATGGGCATCAACGGCGCGGGCTGGGGTTGGTTGGCACGCGTCTTTCAGCGCGCAGGTGCGTTGATCGTAATCTTCGCGACGGGGTTGTCGCCCAATTCCACGGGAGCGGGGCCCGTAGGATTCGTTAGCCCGATCACGAGGGTCTTCTGCGTACCCGCACCCTTCAAAGCGCTAATGGTGAACCTCTGCTCGCGCACGCCCGGAGGAAAAGTGATGGTACCCAGGCCCTGTACCGCGCCGTCGAAGACGAGACGATAATCCACGCCCTGTACCGCCGTACCACCGTTTATTGTGCACTCGACGGAAAACTGCTCGTTTTCCCCCAAACTCGGCTCCTGGTCGACCCGGGTGATTCTCACCACGATTTGACTCGAGGCGCTGTCGTCGTACGTGCCCCGATCGAACCCAATCACCGTCGGCATTGGCTCACCGCGCACGGACACCGTGAGCCCCGCCGCGAGCATAAAGACCGCGAAAGCGGCAACAGCGAATCTCTTGAAGGATTGCATCGGATACCTTTCCTTATCGGTTTTCCCCGGGCGGCGCCGTCGGCAGCGCCGCGGATATACACATGTCTGAGTCCTGTACGTAGGAGTCGCTATGAAAAGCTTTCCGTAGCGACCCTTAGCGGTCAGTCAGTGGCTGCGCGGAAGGAGCTGTCGTTCTTTAGCGCATCGTGCTCCACAGCAACGGCAGATTCCGTTATACGCTTACGTGCCCACGACCGAATCAGGTCGCGGTGATCGTCACTCTGCTGCCTTGGTAGGAGATCCGATACTGTCGTCCGCTTGCGTTGATCAACGTGCCTTCGGGCAATCCGGCGAACGTGCCCACGATGCTGCCGGCCTGGATCAACGTATAAACGTCGCCCGGGTTGGGTGCAGCCGCCACATCGAGGAACAAGTTGCCGCCGAGCGCGACAACGCCGGTGGCCACCAAGCGCGACGATACCCCACTCGCCTTGAGGGTGGCCGCGAAGCCCCCGCCGAGGCCGATCTTCACGGCGCCGGCGCTCAACACGTCACCCGGGGCGACGACCACGTCGACATTGACGCCCGCGATGCCCGCGACTTCCGCGGCGGTGACACCCGGCGACAGCAGCCCTCCGAGGACGTTGATGGTGCCCATGACGGTCCCCGTACCGCCCAGCACACCGCCGCTGGTGACTATCACCCCGGAGCTGTTGGTGCCGACAATCGACAACTTGCCACCCGTCACCGTCGAGCCGCCCATGTAGGTGTTGTTGCCGGTCAGGAACAACGTGCCGGTGCCGGACTTGGTCAACGAAGCCGTGTAGAGGCCGCGGTCGATCTTGTCCTGAATGTAGGCCGCGCGCGCGTCCATCCATTCCTTGCGCCACGCGAGGGCGTCCGCATAGGGGACCTTGTCGTACATCTCGGGATGGCCACCAGTAAGAGCTTGGATCTGAGGATCATTCAAGATGCTCAGAAGCATGAAGGCATGCGGGTTGAGCGTGCCGTCCGGGTTCAGCACGTTGGGGCTGAACTCGCCGGCCATGGCAATGCCTTGCGCCTTGTAGCTCGCGAGCCACTGCCGATCTTCGCTTTCCCTTTGCTTGATCGCGATCTGGCTGATGTCGTTCGACCAGACGTCCACCGGCGCTTTACTCATGTTGTAGTTCATGGGGGTCAGAAACTGCCCGGGCCCGTACATGCCATTGTCCAGATCGGGCATCCCCCAGCCCCAGCGATCGTCGGGAAGACCGTCGGGCGCGGTCCAGGCGATCGATGCTCCGGACGGTGAGGTTTGCCCCGTGCCGAGGAATCTCACGCCGTCGGACATCTTGTTGTTCGCCGTGGTGAACATCACCTCACGCGCCTGCATGGCAGTCATGTTCGGGTAGCGCGAGAGCAGAACACCTATCGTCGCTGTCGCAACAGGCGTCGCCGGGGACGTGCCGCTCGAGTTCGAGTAGCTCGTATCACTCGCGCTGCTCGAGGTACGAACGTTGTTCGACGGGGTGGACACGACCCACCACTTGGCGAGCCCCGCCTCGTTAAACCCGGATTGCTTGGTGTATTCGGGGTTGGCCGCAGTGGGCGGTTGCACCCCGCCGACCGCGACCCACTGATTCTCCGCCTGAGGATGGAAGAAGGGATACGCCGGGCGATAATACGGGTTGCTCCAGTCGTTGTTGCCGGACGACCTTACGTCGACGGTACCGCTGTCCTTGATGGCGTCCCAGATGGCGTCCATGAAGGAAAGCCCGGGGTAGTTCGGATTGTATTGTTCCCCGCCTGGCAAATAGAACTTCTTGAAGAGAAAGAACTGGTACTCCAGATCCTTCAGGTACTCGTTGGGAATCGAACCCGCGTTTGAAGTGGCGCTGGCGCTGTCCTTGCCCTGTAGTTCATAACCGTTGGCGAGGTTGCCGCCGACTCCAAGATCGTTTCCGCGACCGTCGAAGCGGCTTCGGTCAAGAGTCGCGACAAATTGGCCCCAACTTTCGTTGATGGCCTTGGCGCCTGCGGCAACCAGGGCCTGATGGCCTGTATGAAAGTACACGTAATCGTGGAAGGGGCCGTGGGACTGGTTATCGGAACCGCCGGTCTTGGCAACGAATATCTTCGACGCGAAGGCGATGCCCTGCTGCTGGCTTAAACCATCGCGCTTGCCGGAGACAACCCCGAGCATGCCGGTCCCGTGCGAGTAGTCACTTGTTCTCGCCTGATCTCCGTCCACAACGAACGGCTGGCCCGCAGTGAACGGGTTCCCCGGAGTTGGGGTTCGATATGAGAAGCCGGACGTGGCGTAGACGCCGCTCGAATGCACCGATTCGATCAGCGAGGTCTGAAATGCTTCGTGCGTGGGCCTGTAGCCCGAATCCATCATGCCTAGCGTGACACCCTGCCCGTAATACCCCAGGGCGTAGGCGGTTGACGCGTTGACCGCAGTGAGCTGCCACGGAAGCGTGACCGCCGTGCCACCCGTACTGGGATCGACGCCCGTGTAATTGCCATATTCCGGCGTCTGCCAACTGGCTATCGCCGCAGGTAGTTGCTGCGGACTCGTGGCGACAAACCCGGGGTCTCCCGGGTACGACCACTGATTGGCACTCGCCGGAGAACCGGCAACGACCAGGAACGACAAGCAAAGTACAGACGCCAGCAAAGAGTTCGTCCCCTTGCTGTGGTGCCGCTCTGTCACGATGCCATCTCGCAGACTTCGTTCTTCCATTTCGTGAGCCTCCTATGGAGATTGAGAAATTGTCGCGCCATCATGGCGCTCACAGCGTGCCTGTACCGACGTCAAGTCTGATCGCGCGCCGGTTACATGGCTTCGAGAAGAAGACCTCTTGGTGCAAAAATCTCCGAAGCGGGGTCCTACTTAGTGGAATCCCAATGCACGCAGCGTCACAAGCGATGTCCGCTGATTCCGCAATCGTGACCGGAGCTCCTCGATACTCCGGCCTGCGTCAACACGCGGCGACCGTTTTACAGCGCGGTGGCATCTGTGCGCCCACGGCGCACCAGATCGGACAAAGAGTGAGGCTACAGGCCACGCTACTCGTACGTCAAGCTGACATCGCGAGCGCCGTGCCAGGTTGGCCCAGCGCACCATCTGATGATTTAAAAGCGAATCGCGTCGATCCCGTGCCGATGGCCGCCAATTGAATGCATCGCGACTGTGCGGGCCGCACCATTTGAACGCATCAATTGAGCAAGCGGTGAATGCGTATTGAATGAGGCGCTGAAGCGATCGGGACTGCGGACGTGGCGGTAGTCTGAAGGGCCGGATCTGCCCATGGAGCGTCGTAAGCGGTTCGCGCTGACGCAGAGATCGGTTGATGCATCGGTCGCTCGATCTCGTCCAGCACGTCGAATATTTCGGTTGCTAATCCTACAGTGCAGCGTATCGCTCGCTTCTAGACGGCTAGATCGTCAACCCCCGTCGCGAGGCAAGCAACAATCATCTACGAAAATGACCTTTGATCAAGCCATATTGAGCATAACCGGAATCGGGACCCTCGCGGCGGCGGTTGCAACATTCATGACGGTTCGACAGATTGCACTGCAGCGCGCAGCCACCTACCAACCCAATTTAGTTGCGAATGGGTATTACGCGCACGCTATTGCGACTGAGAACTCACTTTATCGATTCGACTGGTATAGAACGCAAGCGACGGATGACGATGAGCCAGGGACCAGCGTGTACTGGCTTTCAGTCCTCAACTTGGGGACAGGGCCGGCGAAGACAGTTGAAGCACGGTGGAGCTGCGACCTAGCAGCTTGGCTATTAACGGTGAATCACCTGTCGAAGCGGGTAGGTGACGCAGTGGAGGTATCATGCGGCGCTGATGGCGCGACGATGCAGACAAAATATCCTGATGGTGTTGTATCCACCGACATGGTGAGCAACCAACTCACTCAGAGATGGGAGTACATACTTCCAACTTCCCTCAGCAGAAACGAAGAGCCGCTTGCAATTCCATCGTGCTTTCTACGCCTAACCGCGATGCAGATTTCGCTCGGCTTACTTATTGAGCCCGAGTCAGGCGGCCAGTCTTATTGGAACTTCCCAAAGGTGGGCCTAACTCTTGTGTATCGCGACGTTGCAGGTGAAAGGCATGAGCAGTCTTTTGATCTTTTGCTCAAAGTCCTTTCGATAGGCGTGAGCGGAAAAACGATTCAGCTCGATGTGTCACTGAAGGAATGCATCTAAGCCGACTAAAAGCTGCGACCGTTAATGCCGCTCCTATCGAGTCGCCACACGCGCGGCTTGGGACGCCGGTCAACTCGCTCGCCTCGTCGCGCGGAGCCCTGGCAGATGCTAGACCCGGGCTCCTATATTTCCCGACTGCGTATTCGCTAGATCCTTTAAGCATCTGGGCCGATTGCATCTCGCCCCGCGGTCTGCCTGCACGGAGGTCTGCTTCTGGCCGACGGCCGCCGGTGTCTCAGGATCCTTGAATGGCGGCTTTTGATTTTGGCTGCGCAAGCGGCCGCAAGTAAGGCCGAAGGACACCAGGCGTCCGTCCCCATTTAATCGCTGCTGGTGCAGATCAACGCTGAGGCAGTTTCAGCAACTAATAGGCTGTTGAGATTGCGATCGGCCATTCGAAATCATGTCATTCCGAGCTCGGGAGACGTGACACCTGTCGTCGCCCCGGCCCTTCAACTTCGCTCAGGATAAACTCCGGCCGGGGCCTAAGTTCGGTGTTCCAACGACGTATCAACTTGGATCCCGGCCTGCGCCGGATCACCCAAAAGCAGATTCCTCGTCGGCAAATTCAATTGCGGCTCCTCGGAATGACAGAACGACTTTTCAACGACCTGCTAACGACCTACAGCGCTTCCGTCTCCGCGGTTCCCGGCCGCCACACCAGCAGTCGATATCGAACACGCCTTCCGCTTGATGAATGAGGTAGCCCACACCTCTCGCCGAGCCGAGATACTCGCCGACGACTGCGCCGACAAACGCGAGCCCGACCGACGTATGCAAGCTGGAAAACACCCAGCTAGTCGCCGAGGGCAGATACACATAGCGCAACAGCTGCTTGCCCGATGCGCCGAGCATGCGCGCGTTGGCGAGCACGACAGGACTGACTTCCTTCACGCCTTGATAGACATTGAAGAAGACGATGAAGAACACCAGCGTGACGCCGAACACGACCTTCGAGGTGATTCCCAGCCCGAACCAAACTGCGAAGATCGGCGCGAGGATCACGCGCGGCATCGCGTTCATGGCCTTGATGTACGGATCCGCCAGCGTAGACGCCGTCGGCGAGAGCGCGAGCCACAGCCCCATCAGCAGGCCGAGGACCGTGCCGATCGCGAAGGCGAGCAGCGTCTCGATCAGCGTCACGCCGAGATGCAGGTAAATGCTGCCGCCGGCGAACCAGTTCCAGATGCGCTTGAGCACTTCCAGCGGCTGCCCGAAGAAGAATTTCGCGCGCGTCGGATCGTCGAAATAAAACGGCGGGATCAATCCCGGCTCGGTCATCAGGTACCAGAACAGGAACCCACCGCCCAACAGCAGCGCGTGATAGAGCGAGAGCTTCGCAGGCTGCGCGCGCAGGCTGGGGCGCGGCCTATTTCTTGCGGCTTTGCGCATAGCCTTTCAGGACCTCGTCTTTCATCGCGTGCCAGATTTTCGAGTGCAGCTCGACGAAGCGCGGCGTCAGCCTGATTTCATTGACGTCGCGCGGACGCGGGAGATCGATCGCGTATTCGCCGATCGGGTGCGTCGCCGGGCCCGCCGAAAGAACGATCACGCGATCGGACAGCGCGATGGCTTCTTCCAGATCGTGGGTGATGAAGAGGACCGATTTCCGATTCGCCGACCAGAGCTCCAGCAGCTCGTTTTCCATGAGCTGCCGGGTCTGGATGTCGAGGGCCGAAAACGGCTCGTCCATGAGCATGATCTTCGGGTCGAGGATCAGCATCTGCGCCAGCGCGACGCGCTTGCGCATGCCGCCGGAGAGCTCGTGTGGGAAGCGTGTCTCGAAGCCCCGCAGTCCCACGCGATCCAGCCATTGTTCGGCGCACTCCGCCTGGAACATGTACCCGGACACGCGGTTGATGCCCACGAGCGGGCGTCCCAGCACGCGCACGTCTCCCGAAGACGGGGGAAGCAAGCCGGCGGCAACGTTGAGCAGCGTCGATTTGCCGCAGCCGGTCGGGCCGACGACCGAGACGAACTCGCCGGCGCCGACGGCGAGCGTGGTGTCCTTGACCGCGACGTAACTCTCTCCCGCGCGCTCGCGAGACGCGAACACGCAGGTGATGTGCTCGAGCAGCAGCGCCGGCGTGGCGATTGCAGCAGAGTTCTGCACAAGCTATCCGTTCGCCCTGAGCTTGTCGAAGGGCGCCGATGCATGACTCAACGAGCTTCGTGGTTCGACAGGCCTGTCCTGAGCGGAGTCGAAGGGCTCACCACGAACGGGCTTAAGCAGCAGCGCCGGCGCAGCGTCGGCGGCAACGGCAGTGGTCATCACCGACAGCGCGCAATAATCCACCTGCTCCGGCTACTTCCTGTACTTCGCCAGCGCCTTTTGCACGTAGCTGTTGTCGTAGGTCTGCCCGAGTTTGATCTCGGCGGGCTTCACCGCGGGGTTGAACGCGGCGAGGTACTTCATCGTGTTTTGCGCGCCGGCTTCGGTGAACATTCCATCCGGCGAGAATGCCGCCTTCACCTTGTTGTAGCTGGCCAGGTAAGCGTCCTTATTGCCAAGAAGATATTCCTGCGGCACCGTCGCCAGGACTTGATCCGGCGTCGCCTTTTGCAGCCACAACAGCGCGCGCACGATCGCATTGGTGAGCGCCTGAACGGTGTTGGGATTCTTCTGGATAAAACTGATCGGCGCATAAAGCGCGGCCGCCGGCATGTCGGCGCTGCCGAAAACCGCTTTTGTTCCCTCGGCGGTGCGCGTATCGGCGACGATGACTATCGCGCCCATCGACTCCAGCGTTGTCATTACAGGATCGACGTTGGAGACGGCGTCGATCTGGCCGCTCGTCGCTGCCGCGACCGCGCCCGCCGCAGTTCCGACACCGATGAACGATACGTCCTCACCCTTCAACCCGTCCTTTGCAAGCAGATGCAGCACCATCCGGTTTGTACTCGAACCGGGAGCGCTGACGCCGATCTTCATTCCCTTGAGATCCTTGGGCGATTTGTAGCTTGCCGCCTTCGCTTTCACCACGCCGACGGAGATCGCCGGATACCGTCCCATGAGCACGAAGCCCTGCATGTTGAGACCCTTGGGCTGCTGGTCGATGGTGTTTTCCCACGCGCCGGAGACCACGTCGGCGCTTCCGCCCACCACGGCCTGCAGCGCTTTGGAGCCGCCTTCGAAATCGCTGATTTCGACGTCGAGACCTTCGTCCTTGAAGTATCCCAGCCGCTCGGCGATGGTGAGCGGCAGGTAATAGAAGCCGGCCTTGCCGCCGACGGCGATGGCGACCTTGGGTTTCTCGAGCTTGGCCTGCGCGTGCGACGCGAGCGACAACGACAGTCCGATCGCCGCGCAGGCAGCGAGAGCGATGGTGCGAAACGGGTTCATTGTTCCTCCAGTTGCGATGAGTGCGGGTCTTCGCGCGTTTTCGTTCCGGCGCCCGCGATTACAGAGTGGCGTTCAAGAGCGGCGATGCTCACATACGGTTCCGGCGCTGTCAAACGAAGGCGTTGCCGACAAGTCCTGCTGCCGGTTTTAGGTGGCTGGAGATTCTTCGCTGCGATCAGAATGACAACCCAAATGTGACAGCCCAAATTTCAGGCTGACTACCTAAATGTCATTCTGAGGAGCGTGGCGGCGAAGAATCTGCTTTTGGTCAACGCAGCTAGAGATTCGTCGCTGCGCTCAGAACGACAAATCACGCTGAGAATGACAAATCAAACTGTCATTCTGAGGAGCGGAGCGACGAAGAATCTGCTTTTGGATCCTACGGGGTCCTTTCCAGCTCTTTGGGAATCGGATGCAGATCGGTAGACTTGCCGGCTTTCACGACCTGACCCGGCAGATCGTGCGCCACGATCTCGCCGAGACGCCGCGACGCAGCGAGCAGCTTGTCGAGATCGACACCGGTGTCGTAGCCCATCGATTGCAGCATGTGAACCAGGTCCTCGGTGCAGATGTTCCCGGTCGCGCCGGGCGCAAACGGACAGCCGCCTAAGCCGCCCAGCGTCCCCTCGTAGCGAGCGACGCCTGCGGCAAGGCCGGCCAAGACGTTGGCGAGGCCCATGCCGCGCGTGTTGTGGAAGTGCAGCGCAAGCTCGAGATCGGGCCAGCGCGCACGGATGCGACGCACCAGCGCTTCGACCTGCCGCGGATTCGCCATGCCGGTGGTGTCCGCGAGTGTCACGCCCGCGACGCCGAGATCGACGTAGCGCGCGACCGCGTCCTCCACCTGCTGCTCGGGAATTGCGCCTTCGAACGGGCAACCGAAGGAGGTCGCGAGCGCGCCGATAACGCCCGTCCTGCTTCCTCGAACGACATCGAACACTTCGCGAAAGCCGTCGAACGATTGCGCGACGCTGCGGCGGACGTTGGCGCGATTGTGCGTTTCCGACACCGATACGACCAGGACGATCTCGTCGAGATCGGCCCCCGTCGCGCGCTCCGCGCCGCGCGCATTC
>VBCZ01000025.1 GCA_005889025.1 Betaproteobacteria bacterium | reverse complement strand
TCCACCCAGGTTGTAGAGTCGTGTGAAGCCGCGCTGCGCGAGATACTGGCATCCCTGCGCCGAGCGGGCGCCCGACATGCAGATGAGGACGATGGGCTCGTGCGGATCCAGCTCATCGACCGCGGCGGCAAGCGCGGCCAGGTCGACGTGGCGAGCGCCGGCGATCGCTCCTCGCGCGAACTCTTGAGCGCTGCGGACATCGAGGAGTGCCGGCGGCTTGGACGAAGCACAGAGCTCCTGCAGACGAACGGGGTCGAGTGTCTCGAACATGGCGCTGGCGGATTCCGGCACACAGTATAACAAGCGCTCTCCCACGGGATCGCCCGCGCGCAGGAAGGCTTTAGCTTCCTTGGCGCCTCATTCTGCGAAGCAGCCCGCTGGTCGAACGGCCTGCAAGTAGGGGAATGGATTCGAAGCGTCCGCCCCAGCTACTTACCTCGCGAGCGCCCACCGTCGTATCGGCGGTGTAGTCGCCGCCTTTGACGATGATGTCGGGCCGGCACGCGAGCACGAGCTCGAGCGGAGTATCTTCGTCGAAGGGCACGGCGAGGCTGACCGACTCGAGCGCCGCCACTAAGCCGATGCGGTCCTCGAGCGGATTGATCGGCCGGTCCCCGCCCTTGCCGAGGCGACGCACCGATGGGTCCGAGTTGACTCCGACGACGAGCGATGCACCGAGCGCGCGCGCCCGGGCGAGATAGGTCGCATGTCCGAGGTGGAGTATGTCGAAGACGCCGTTGGTGAATACCATCGGCCGCGGAATCACCGCGATTCGCTGCGCCAGCGTGGCGCGGGTGGCGATCTTGTCCGCGAAGACGGGCGTTGCCGTGCCCGGCGGCGCTACGTGTCGCGTCAAGCGATGTAGTCGAACAGCTTGACCACGCGCTGAACGCCGCGGGTCGTTCGCGCGATGTCGGCGGCAGCGTCGCCTTCATCGCGGCGCACGATCCCCATCAGATACACGACGCTTCGCTCGGTAACGACCTTGACATGGTTGATCTGAAATCGGTTGGCTTCGACAAAGCGGGCTTTCACCTTGGAAGTTATGAAAGTGTCGTTGCTGCGCGCCGACAAGTCGGTGAGCGGGCCAACTACGAGATCGTTGTGCAGGGTACGGGTCTTGGACCAGCCGCGCACGATGTCGGCGATTCCTTCTTTCGTACTTTCGTTCGGAACCTCTCCGCTGAGAAGCACAATCCCGTTATAGCTCGTGACGTTGACGTGAACACTCCGACCATAACGCTCGAGCACGGTGGCCGCGGTCTTGTCCTCGATGAACTCGTCGTCGAGCTGCGTGCCGGTGGAGCGCCGATCGGTGGCGACAACGGCGGTTGCCGCGACGCCTCCGACGACCAGTGGAAGGCAGCCGTTGAGCAGCGAAGCCGACGCCGCCAGAAGCATCGCGAACAGCGCGCCAAAAATAATGCGCGGAAGTTTGCTTGTGATCATGTTTCGTCTCCGAGCAAGTTCGCGTCGATCGCGTCGCACAGGCAGTGGATGGTGAGGATGTGCACTTCCTGGATGCGAGCCGTGACCGCATGCGGAACGCAGATGTGGACATCCGCCGGCGCAAGGAGTTCGCCGAGCCGCCCGCCGCCCTTGCCCGTCAGCGCGACGATGCTCATCTCGCGCTCGTGCGCCGCGGCGACCCCGGCGCATACGTTGCCGGAATTTCCCGAAGTCGAGATCGCCAGCAGGACATCGCCCGCGCGCCCGAGCGCGCGTACCTGCTTGGCAAAGACCTGGCTGAAGTCGTAGTCGTTGGCAATCGCGGTCAGGAGCGATGTGTCGGTGGACAAGGAGATTGCAGGCAGCTCCGGCCGCTCGCGCTCGAAACGGCCGACCAGCTCCGCCGCGAAGTGCTGCGCATCCGAGGCCGATCCGCCATTGCCGCATGCAAGGAGCTTGCCGTCAGCGAGCAGGCAATCGGTCATCATGGTCGCGGCGCGGGCGATGAGCGGCGCGAGCGCGTCGACCGCTGCGAGCTTGACCTGTGCGCTTTCCGAAAAATGCGCGCGGATGCGGTGGATCGTGTCCATGGGTGGATCGTCGCCGCCAAAACAATAATTGTAGCAATTTTCAAATTTCCGACGTCAGGCGCAGTCGATGTCGACCAGCCACTCGATGCGCGCAGGGTCGAGCGCGTCGAGCAGGATCGCGTCGAAACGGCACGCGGGCTCACGGGTGAGACCGGCGAGATAGTGCGCCGAACGCCTTGCCGGTGCGAAGACGAACTTCCACGAACACGAGCGTGGTTCCGTCGCGAACCACGAGATCGATCTCCCCGCCCCGGCACCGATACTTGCGCTCGACGACGACCAGGCCCTGCGACGCAAGAAAGTCCGCGGCCAGCGCCTCGGCGATATCGCCGCGCGACAGGCTTGGACTCACTGTACCGCGGGGTCGGTTTGGACGCGGCCGTCGTGTATGAGCATGACGCGGCCTTCGCGCGAGAAAACCCGAGCAGGCGTAAGCGACAAATGACCTGTCGCCCCGTCGATCTCAACGCGTTCGGGTGGAACCGGCTCCGCCAGCATCTGCGCCAGTGCGAACGCGTCGAGGCCAAGCGCATACAGGCGCTCGAGCAGCGGGCTGCCGAGATTTGCCCTGGGAACATCCGAAAACACGGGATCATCCGGCTCTGCAATCCAGGGAATCTCGACGTAGCGGGCGCCTTCGAGATCGCGCAGCGCCTGCGCTGGGAGACCATCCGCAATCTGGCTTACCGCGAATACCGGGCGCGGCGGGAGGAATGTTCGGGCAAGCGCAGCATCGCTACCGTCCACGGCGAGGACGACAGCGTCGGGCGGCCGGGCTGCAAGCTCCCGGCGAAGCAGACCCAGCATCTCGGGGTTGGGATCGAAGCGGTATTCGCGCGAAGGTCCGCGTTCCCACGCGGCAACAAACGACGATGCAAAACGTCGTGGCAGCGGTTCATCGCTGGAAACGACGGCGAGAGTACGAACCCCGGAATCGCCGGCGACCCGGGCGAGGAGCACAGCGTCGCTCTCGACCGATAGCGCAAGGCTGTACGTGTCGGCCGGCATCGGCGCACCGTCATCGGTCTGATTGAGAGCCAGCATGCGCGGATGCGCCAGAGTCATGGCGACCACGGTCTTGAGATCGTCGCGAGTCAGAGGGCCGACCACCAGCGCAACGCCGGACCTGTCTGCGAGCGCAAAAGCCGGAAGCACGCCATCGTCTCCGTGCGCGATCACTTGTACCCGCCGGCCGGCCCCGGCGCGGTTCGCTGCGGCCAGAAAGCCGGTCTTCACGGCTTCGGCTGCCTGAGCATACGTCGGCGATTGCAGAGGCAAAACGAGGGCGATGGCATCGCTTCCGACAACACGGATGCTGGGCGCAGGCGACAGGGGGCGCGTTTCAACTGAGGAGGGAGCCGAGGCCGGCGACGCAAG
Organism: Betaproteobacteria bacterium; assembly: GCA_005889025.1. Classification (GTDB taxonomy): domain Bacteria; phylum Pseudomonadota; class Gammaproteobacteria; order Burkholderiales; family Casimicrobiaceae; genus PALSA-1003. Next base: position 14,359 of record VBCZ01000025.1, on the reverse strand, counting down.
GCTCGGTGCCGGCAGGATAGGCGCCGGGACGGCGGGTACCGGTTGCGGCACCGGCCGCACGGTTGCCGCGGGATAGCGGGGACCGGACAATGGCGGCGCCACCGCGCAAGACGCGACGCCGAGCGCGACCATGATCCATGCGAGGTGAGCGCGCGCCGGGACGGACAGGGATGCCATTGGAAAGGACGTCGGAATGAGCAAGGACGAGCCGTTGCCTGCGCTCGACAGAACATTATATGTGGTGGCGACGCCGATCGGAAACCTGCGCGACATCACGCTTCGCGCACTCGATGTGCTGCGTCAAGTCGACATCGTCGCCGCCGAGGACACGCGCGTTACCCGATTGCTGGCGGCGCATTAAGGCATCTGCGCAACGCTCATTTCCCTGCACGAGCACAACGAGCGACGACGCGCGGGCGAGGTCGTCTCCTGGCTCGCCGCAGGCAAGCGCGTGGCGCTGGTTTCCGATGCCGGAACGCCCGCGGTCAGCGATCCGGGCGCCGAGCTTGTGCGTGCTGTCGCGGAAGCGGGTTACGCCATCGTGCCCATTCCGGGGGCGAGCGCGCTCATCGCCGCGCTGTCGGCATCGGGCATCCGCGCGGCGCAGTGGATGTTCTGCGGCTTCCTTCCGGCGTCGGCGGCGGCGAGGACCAAAGCGCTGGAGCGTCTGCGCAATTATCCTTGCGCGCTGGTGTTCTACGAGGCGCCGCATCGCGTTGCCGCCGTGGTCGCTGCTCTCGCGGCGGGATTCGGCGATGAGCGAATGCTTGTCGTCGCCCGGGAGATCACCAAGCGCTTCGAAAGCATTCATCGCTGCCGGCTTCGAGACGCCGCTGCCTGGCTCGCGGAAGACGATAACCGCCGCAAAGGCGAATTCGTCCTGATCGTCGATGCTCCGCGGATCGCGGGGGAAGCGGACGCAAACGCCTATGATGCGACACTTTCTGCCTTGCTGGATGAGGTTCCGCTCGCGCAGGCCGTGCGCATCGCGGTGGCGATCACGGGCTCGCCGCGAAACCGCCTCTACGACCGTGCGCTGGTCCTCAAGAACAGGGTCGACAAGGCTTCAGGATCAGTCGCGAAACAAAGGCGGTGATCGCGGCCAGCGTGGCTTGCGGCTGGTCGCGATGCGGCGAGTGGCCGCAGTCGTCAAGAACGATGCGCTCGACCGAGCCGGCGATCCGGCGCTCGATGGCATCGAGTTGCGCGAGCGTCCCATACTCGTCGTCGCGTCCCTGAATGAGCAGGACCGGACAGCGTATGCGATCCAGGCAGGGTTCGATATTCCATTGCCGGAACTCGGGCGCAAGCCAGATATCGTTCCAGCCAAAAAAAGCCGAATCGACTTGGTCGTGATAGCGGGCGAGCTTCTCCCGCAGACTTGTCGACGCGTAAGCCTGCTTCGCCCGCCGGATGCTTGCGATCGACACGTCCTCGACAAAGACATGCGGCGCGAGCGTGACGAGCGCGCGCACAGGCCGTACTTGCGCGCCGGCATGGATGAGCGCGATCGACGCGCCGTCGCTGTGACCGATCAGCACCGGGTCGGCGATGTCGAGCTTGTCCAGCAGCGCGGGGAGCGTGACGAGCGCTTCGTCGTGCATGTAATGCACCTGGCGCGGCAGCGCCGCGGGCGTTGAGCGGCCGTAACCCGCTCGCGAATACACGAGCGCGCCAAGCCCCGTCGCTTGCGCGACCTGGCGCGGAAAATCTCCCCACAATGCCACCGAGCCAAGGCCTTCGTGAAGGAAGACGAGGGTTTCATGCGCCTGATCTCCCTCGATATGCAGGCACTCCAGGTGCGCGCCGGCGACTTCGACAAATTCCGTCTCCGGCAAGGCCGGCCCCCTCAAATGCCTAGGTACTGCCGGCGCAATCCGGGCTGCATCGAAAGCTCCGCGGGCGGCCCGTCGAACACCTTGCGACCCTTGACCAGGATCACACAGCGGTGCGCAAGGTGCGACAGCACGGCGAAGTTCTTATCGACGATGATCGTGGCCGTGCCGGCGTCGCGCAGCACCCGGATGGTGTGCCAGATTTCCTGCGCGATCAGCGGCGCCAGGCCCTCGGTGGCTTCGTCGAGCACGAGAAGCTTCGGGTTGGTCATCAGCGCGCGGCCAAGGGTGAGCATCTGCTGCTCGCCGCCCGATAATTGCATGCCGCGATGCTGCAGGCGCTCTGACAAGCGCGGAAATGTCTCCAGCACGCGCTCGAGCGTCCAGCCGGTGCGCCTGTCGTCGCCGGGCCGGGCCGCCATGACCAGATTCTCGATCACCGAGAGATTGGGAAAGACCCCGCGTCCCTCCGGAACGTAGGCGACGCCGAGCCGGGCGATGCGATACGGTGCGAGCCTTGTCGCATCCCTGCCGGCAATGCGGACACTTCCTGTACGCGGCTGGACGTGACCGAGCATCGAACGGATAAGGGTCGTCTTGCCCACGCCGTTGCGGCCCATCAGCGCGACCGTCTCTCCCTCGGCGACGGAAAAGTCGATGCCGTGCAGCACATGGCTGCTGTCGAAGAACGTATGCAGGTCGCGGGCGACGAGCATCTCTATAGCGCTGTCATCGGCACGTCTGCGCCGAGATAGGCAGCCTGCACTTCGGCGTTGGCCCGGATCGCACCGGGCGATCCGCTTGCCAGGACCGCGCCGTTGACCATGACCGTGAGTCTGTCGGCGAGCGCGAATACCGCGTCCATGTCGTGCTCGATGAGGAGAATCGAATGATCGGCAGAGAGTCTTTTGAGCAGCGCAACGATGCGTGTCGATTCCTCGGCGCCCATGCCGGCCAGCGGTTCGTCGAGCAGAAACAGCGCGGGCGCAGTTGCCAGCGACATGGCGATCTCCAGCGCGCGTCGCTCGCCGTGAGAGAGCGAATGCGCCGGAACGCCGGCGCGGCCGCCAAGATCGGCCATCGCCATCGCCGAGCGCGCCGCGTCGTTCCATTCGCGATACGATTCCGCGGGCTTGAGCCACCGCATCAGGTGAACGTTGCGCGATTGAGCCGCGAGCCGGCAGTTCTCGAACACCGTGAAATCGGGGAAGACGTTGGTGTGCTGAAAAGTGCGCGCAACGCCGCGGCGCGCGATGCGATCCGGTTTCCAGCCGGTGATGTCCTCGCCGCGCAGACGAATACTTCCAGACGAAGGCTTGATCTCGCCCGCAAGCAAGTTGACCAGCGTTGATTTGCCGGCGCCGTTGGGCCCGATCACCGCGTGGATGGTGGCGGGTTCGAGCTGTAACGAGACTGAATCGACGGCGACCAAGCCGCCGAAGGATCGGCTGAGCCCGGTGGTGAGCAGCAGGGCCTCAGGGCTCGACATCATCGCTCGAAGCACTTGAGCGGCGGCGCAAGGCAATGCTTTGGCCGAGCCCGGCGAGCCCGCGCGGAAGGACGAGAACGGCGAGAACGATGAAGCTCCCCATCAACAGCTGCCAGTGCTTGGTCAAATTCGAGAACCACTCCTGCAGCAGAACGTAGGAGAACGCGCCGATGACGGCGCCGAACAGCGTTCCCATGCCGCCGAGGATCAACATCATCAGCACCATGCCCGACTGGTGCCATGCCAGCAGCTCGGGGTTGACGTAGCCTTCCTTGGCCGCGGCGAGATAGCCCGCCAGGCCGGCGAGCGTTCCCGCGAGGACGAATGCGGCAAGCTTGTAGCGCAGTGTCGGGAAACCGAGCGCGCGCATGCGCTGCTCGTTGGCCTTGATGCCTTGCAGCGCTCGGCCGAACGGCGAGCGCAGGATGATCCCCAGGAAAATGAACACGCCGGCCAGGACCGCCAGGACCAGATAATAGAAGTGGAGGTCCTGGGCGAGATCGATCGAACCGATCTCCAGCGAGGGCCGGGTGTTGACATAGATGCCGTCCGAGCCTCCCGCGAGGCGCGTGTCGTGGAAAAAATAGTAGACCATTTGCGCGAAGGCCAGCGTCACCATGATGAAGTACACCCCCGCGGTGCGAATGACCAGTGCGCGGATCACCAACGCGATTACGGCGCTGGCCGCCAGCGCCAGTGGCAGGGTCAGCCACAGGTTGGGCGCATCGCTTGCCGGCGCGGCGAGCGCCAGCGCGTAGGCGGCGACGCCAAAGAACGCTGCATGACCGAGGCTCACCAGTCCGGCGTAGCCCACCAGCAAGTCGAGTGACAGCGCGAAGATCGACAGGATCATGATCTTGGTGATGAGCTGCAGATAGAATTTTTCGGCGATCGCCGGAAATATCGCCAGCGCCAGGATGCCCAGCACCAGCCACCAGGTGACGACGCGGTGACTCGCTGTCGATCGGCGCGGACGCTCAGGGTCGGCCATAAAGGCCTGCGGGCCGGAACAGCAATACGATCGCCATCAGCAAATACACGGCCACGCCGGCGAGCTCGGGCAGCAACACCTTGCCGAAGGTGTCGACAAAGCCGATAAGCAGCGACGCGATCAGCGCGCCCTTGAGCGATCCGATGCCGCCGATGACGACGATGACGAAGCAGATGATAAGGACCTGGTTGCCCATGCCCGGAAACACCGACGACACGGGCGCCGCGATCATGCCCGCAAACACCGCCAACGCGACTCCTGCGGCAAACACGAGCGCGTGTATCCAGCGGATATTGATCCCGAGCGCCTGCGTCATTTCGGCGTTCGACGCGCCGGCGCGGACCATCATGCCGAGCCTGGTCTTCTGTATGGTGAAGTACATCAGCGCCGCAAGCACCAGGCACACCGCGGAGATGAACAGGCGATAGACGGGATACGACAAGTTCTCGGTCAGCGGCAGCGACGCATCGAGCAGCGCCGGGATCGCGACGCCATGGACGTCGTCGCCGACCAGGATGCTGCGCATTTCCTCGAACACGAGGATCAGGCCGAACGTGAGGAGCACCTGGTAGAGATGGTCGCGGCGGTAAAGCCGGCTTATCAACAATATCTCCAGCACGAGCCCGAGCGCGAACGCGAGCACGATTCCCAGCGGAAGCGCTGTCCACAAGCTTCCGGTCAATTCCGCCAGCGAGAACGCGAGGTACGCGCCGATCATGTAAAAGCTGCCGTGCGCAAGATTTATCACGCCCATGATGCCGAAGATGAGCGTGAGCCCGCTCGCGACCAGGAACAACAGCAGGCCGTACTGGACGCTATTGAGTATTTGAATCAGCCATTCCACGGCACGGCCCGATCGTTCATGCGAGACACGAGAGATTCAAACTCGCGAAAAAAAAGCGGGACTTGAGGACCCCGCTTCCCTTTCCATACGACAGGCTACGCTCCCAGCTTGCAGCCGCGCGCCGGATCCTCGAGCGCTTTCCACGCGACGCCGATCACCTGGTTGGCATTGCCCTCGACGCGTCGCAGGTAGATATCCTGAATCGGGTTGTGCGCCCGCGACATCGTCCAGGCGCCGCGCGGGCTGTCGATCTTGACCTTCTCCAGCGCGCCGTAGAGAGACTTCTTGTCGCCGAAGCTGCCCTTGACCGCCGTGAGCCCGCTGCCGAGCAGCAGCGCGGCATCGTAGCCTTGAACCGCATAGACGTCGGCTTGTATGCCGTACTTCTTGCCGTACGCGTAACGGAACTGCTTGTTCTTCGGATTCTCGATGCCGTCTCCATAGTGCAGCGTCGTCAACAGTCCCTGCGCCGACGCGCCCTGTGCCTCGAGGGTGCCGTCAGTGAGGAAGCCGCTGCCGTAGAGCGGGATCTTGTCCTTCAATCCGGCCGCGGCGTAATCCTTGGTGAACTTGATGGCACCGCCGCCGGCGAAGAACACGAACACCGCGTCGGGCTTGAGCGAAGCGATTTCGGTGATGAAAGCCTGGAACTCGACGTTGGGAAAGGGCAGATACATCTCCTTGACGATGGAGCCGCCGAGCTTGGTAAAAGCTTCCTTGAAGCTTTCCACGGACTCCTCACCCGCGCCGTACTTCCAGGTGAGCGTGACCACCTTCCGATGGCCCTTGTCGTACATCACCTTGCCCATGGGATGGGCCGGCTGCCAGTTGCTGAACGAGGTGCGGAATATGTTCGGCGCGCATTGGCTGCCGGTGGCTGCATTAGCGCCTGCGTTGGGAATAATCAGCAGCGTTCCGGAGTCACGCGCGATCTTCACCATCGCCATGACGACGCCGGAGTGCACGGTACCGACCAATACATCGACCTTGTCGCGCTGAACGAGCCGGTTGGCGTTGTCGGTCGCCTTGGCCGGCTCGGATTCGTCGTCGACCGTGAAATACTCGATGTCGCGGCCGCCGAGCTTGCCGCCGTTCTCTTCGACCGCGATATTGAAGCCCTGAGTGATCGCCGTGCCGAGCGCGGCGTACGTCCCCGTATAGGGCAGCATGAGCCCGACACGCAGCTTCGCGGCTTGGGCGCGCGCAAGCGATGGCGCGATCGCGCTGGCGGCCGACAGCGTGCCGAGCGCGGCCACTTGCTGCACGAACTTGCGACGACTGGTCATAGCAAACTCCTCCCAGTGGAAACAATGGTTTCTTGGCAAATGTTAGCAGCGGTGCAAACGTCCGTCATCAACGCGCTTTGCGCGCGCTTCAAGCGCGTGCCCGCAGCTTGAAACGTTGAATCTTGCCGGTCGCCGTCTTCGGCAGCTCCTCGACAAATTCGATCCAGCGGGGATATTTGAACGGTGCGAGGCGTGCCTTGACGTGGTCCTTTAGGCGTGCGGCGAGTTCGCTGTCTGCCGAGTATCCACTCTTGAGTACGACGAATGCTTTTGGCTTGACGAGCTCGCTCTCGTCCTTGTGTCCGACCACCGCCGCTTCCAGAACCGAATCGTGTGTGGCGAGCGCGGCTTCGACCTCGAACGGCGAAACGTAGACGCCGCCCACCTTCAACATATCGTCGGTGCGGCCGCAATAGACGTAGTAGCCGTCCGCGTCGACCGTGTATTTGTCGCCGCTTTTGGTCCACGGTCCGATGAAGGTGGCGAGACTTCGCGCGCGATTGTTCCAGTAGTAGGGCGAGCTGGTCGGACCGCTGACTTGAAGCTCGCCGATCTCACCCGCTGCGACCGCTTGGCCGGCTTCATCGACGAGGCGAAGCGCATAGCCCGGCACGGGCTTGCCGGTGGTGCCATAGCGCACGTCGTCGCGCCGGTTGGAGAGAAATATGTGCAGAAGCTCGGTCGATCCGAGCCCGTCCAGAATATCGACGCCGGTTCGCTCACGCCACCGCTTGCCCAGCTCGGCCGGCAACGCCTCGCCCGCCGACACGCAGCGAGTCAATGTCAGCGCTTCGCGCTCCGGAAAGTCCGCGCTCGCGAGCAGTGCCGCATAGAGCGTCGGCACGCCGTAGAAGATAGTCGGCCGCAGCGCGGTGAGCCGCTTGAACACCGCTGCCGGCGTCGGGCGTTCTGCCATCAGCACTGCGCAGGCGCCCGCAGCCAGGGGGAAGGTCAAGGCGTTGCCCAGACCATATGCAAAAAACAGCTTCGCCACAGAAAAGACCACATCGTCGGCGCCGATGCCGAGGATCGGTCGCGCATAGAGCTCGGCGGTGTTCACCAGGTCTGAATGCAGATGAACCGCCCCCTTCGGCGCGCCGGTCGACCCGGACGAATAGAGCCAGAAGCAGACGTCGTCGCAGGTCGTCGGCGCAACTGAGGCGGTTGACGATTCGCCGGCGATCCAGCTCGAGAAAAGCGTGGCGCCATCGGCATCGCCGGAGACGATCATGTGTTCCAGCATGGGCAGCCGCACCTTGAGCGGTGCGATCATCGGCAGCAGCGGTGCCGAAACAACGATCGCGCGTGCCCGGCTGTCCGCCAGCAGATATTCTCGGGAAATCGATGCTGTCATGAAGCAAAAGCGCAACACGGTCTTCCATGCGCAGTCCGAGCCGCCGCCACGCGTTGGCGCAGCGATTGACGCGCGTGGACAGTTCCCGATACGAATAGCGGCCTGCGTCGTCGATGAATGCCGGCCGATCGCCGCGGCCCGCGGCGAGGTTGCGCTCGACCAAGTCCGCCGCGGCGTTGTACTCGCGGGGAAAAGCGATGCGTGGCGGCGACACCGAGTGGTCGGCGTCGGCAAAAGGCGAGCGGCCCGCGGGCATGGCCTTAAGTCCTTGTCTTGATTACGGGCTGGCGCCGATTGTGGCGAGTGCGAAGGGCCGCGTCAATGCGCGCCTCACCGGGATACCAAAGTCGCGGCGGACGAACCCGCCGGAGCGGCGGTCACCGCACGAACGATTTCCAGCCAGCCGGGAAACCACTCCAACGCAACGTCCTCCGGTAGCGTGCCGCCGCTCGCGTTGTGCTCGAGAACACTTCCGCATCGGCGAGCGCCGAGCGCGCTCAGCGCTTCGTCGAAACGCTTGCCGCCGAAGCAGAAGGTGCCGACGTGAGTGCGGTCGCCCAATGCGAAAACGCCGTAGCGAACGCTGGAGAGATCCGGACGGCGAGCGAGAAGGTCTGCGTAAAGCGCCTTGGCGTTGTCGGGAACATCGCCCTGACCGTAGGTCGAGGTGCAGATCAGGAACACGCCGGGCTGCGAGAAGATCCGATAATCGAGTCCATCCATCAGGATGACCTTGATCGCGACATCATCGTCGGCAAACGCGAGCTCCAGCTCCTGCGCAACCATGCGCGCCGTGCCGGTCATGGTCCCGACGAGAATGCTGATTTCGAGCGCCATGAGTCTAAAGAACGGTTGCTTGCCGTTGCGGGTTGTTCTGCACTATACTACATACACGTTACCTGCCATGCAATAAAGTGCAGAAATCTTTGGCGAACGCCGTCACCCTCAACGCCAGCCGCTCCGTGCCGCTGCCGGGCCGCGCCGATCTTGCCTATCTTGCGGCGGTGGGCGAGCGCGTCCGCACCGTGCGCGCGCGGCGCGGCATGTCGCGGAAAATCCTGTCGCGCGACTCGGGCGTGTCGGAGCGTTATCTTGCGTCGCTCGAGGCCGGGCGGGGGAACGTATCGATTCTGCTCCTCAAGCAGATCGCGCAGGCGATGAACGTCGCGGTGGAGGAGCTTACGCGCAGCACCCCGGAAGTGCCGACCGAGCTTGCATTGATCGAGCAGTGGCTCGCGCGGCTGTCTCCCGGCGAGGCTCGCCGGGCGTTGCGGTGGCTGCGGCGCGAATTCGGCATCGCCGCGCCGGCGCGCATGCAGCGCATTGCCTTGATTGGCCTGCGCGGCGCGGGAAAGACCACGCTGGGATCGAAGCTGGCACACAAGCGCGGCGTGCCGTTTGTCGAGCTCGACCACGAGATTGAGCTCGCCGCCGGAGCGCCTCTTGCCGAGATCTTCCTGCTTTACGGCCAGGCGGCGTATCGCCGATACGAGCGGCGCAGCCTGGAGGCATTGCTGGCGCGTGCCGAGCCCATGGTGATCGCAACCGGAGGTGGCTTGGTGTCGGAACCCGAAACCTTCGATCTCCTGCTGTCGACCTGTTTCGTCGTATGGCTCAAGGCGCAACCCGAGGAACACATGGCGCGCGTCGTAGCGCAGGGAGACCAGCGACCGATGGCCGGCAGTCGCGAAGCCATGGATGATCTCAAGCGTATTCTTGGCGTGCGCGACGAGCTGTATCGCCGTGCGGACGCGATTGTCGATACGTCGGGCAGATCGGTCGAACAGAGCCTCCGCCTGCTCGAGCGCGCGAGCGGACCGGCGCGCGGGCTGAAGCGGTCGCGGTGACCGCGTGGTGACGTTCGACACGCATCCCGATCGCTATGTCCATTGGCGCCTCGATGTCGATGGCATCGTCGCCACGCTCGCCCTCGATGTCGACGAAGACCGCGGGCTCCGGCCCGGATACAAGCTCAAGCTCAACTCGTACGACCTCGGCGTCGACATCGAGCTCGCCGACGCGCTGCAGCGGTTGCTTTTCGAATATCCGAACGTGCGCTGTTTGGTGCTCACCAGCGACAAGGAGCGCATGTTCTGCTCCGGCGCCAATATCTACATGCTGGCCGGCGCGTCTCATGCATGGAAGGTGAATTTCTGCAAGTTCACCAACGAGACGCGCAACGCCATCGAAGACGCCAGCAGACACTCCGGGCTCAAATCGCTCGCGGCGCTCAATGGCACGACCGCAGGAGGCGGTTACGAGCTTGCGCTCGCATGCGACGAAATCCTCATGGTCGAAGATCGTTCCTCGACGTTGAGCATGCCGGAGGTGCCGCTGCTCGCGGTGCTGCCCGGGACCGGCGGACTGAACCGCCTGACCGACAAGCGCAGGGTTCGGCGCGATCTCGCCGACGTCTTCTGCACGACCATCGAGGGCGTGCGCGCCGACCGCGCCGAGGCGTGGGGTCTGGTCGACCACGTCGCCAAGCCCAAGGAGTTCGCCGATGCCGTGGCGCGGCGTGCGAGCGCACTCTGCGCAACCAGCCGGCGCGAGGCCGAGACCGACGGCATCCGCCTAAAACAGCTGTCGCGGACGATCGATGACGCGGGTTTGCATTATGCGAATCTGGATGTGGCCGTGGATCGCGATTGCCGCATCGCGACGTTCGTGATGCGCGCGCCCGAGTCAGCAGGTCCCCACACGACGGAAGCCATAGTCGAGGCGGGAGATCAATGGTGGCCGCTCGCGGCGGCGCGCGAGCTCGATGACGCGATCCTCCTTCTGCGAAGCAACGAAGTCGACGTTGGAACGTGGGTCTTGCGCACTCGAGGGGATATCGAGGTCGTCATCGAGATCGATCGGATTCTCGACAGGCTCCGGTCGCACTGGCTGGTGCGCGAGACGATCGGCTTGTGGCGGCGGACGTTGTCGCGGCTCGATGTGTCGTCGCGAACGCTTTTTGCGATCGTCGATCGTGGCTCATGCTTCGGCGGAACGCTGTTCGAGCTCGCGCTTGCGGCCGATCGGAGCTACATGTTATCGCTGCCCGATGACCCACTCGCGCCTTGCATCGCCTTGACCGAGATGAACATGGGCGCATACCCGATGGCGCACGGCCGCACGCGGCTCGTCAATCGCTTTTGCGCCGACGTGCCGCCGGTGCCCGCGCTGGAGCAACGGCTGCCTGCCGGCGAAGCTCAACTCGCCGGGCTGGTGACCTTCACCCCGGATGACATCGACTGGGCCGATGAAATCCGCCTTGCATTGGAAGAGCGCGCAAGCCTGTCTCCGGACGCCCTGACGGCCATGGAGGCAAGCCTTCGCTTCACGGGATCCGAGAGCATGGAGACGCGCATCTTCGGCCGGCTCTCGGCATGGCAGAACTGGGTGTTTCAGCGGCCGAACGCCGTCGGCGAGAGCGGCGCGCTGAAAGCGTTCGGCACCGGCTCGCGCGCAAAATTCAACTGGGAGCGCGTCTAGTGCAGACGATCGACTACACCGACAAGATTCCGAACAATGTCAATCTCGCCGGTGACCGGGCTCTGCAGCGTGCGCTCGAGCATTGGCAGCCGCGGTTCCTGGAATGGTGGCAGGAGATGGGTCCGTCCGATTTTGCCGCCGCCGATGTCTATCTCCGCACGGCCGTGGGGGTCGACGCGGAAGGTTGGGCAAGCTACGGGCAGGTGCGCATGCCCGACTACCGGTGGGGGATTTTTCTCGCCGACGCGTGTCCCGGCCGCAGCATTGGATTCGGCGATTACTTCGGCGAGCCTGCCTGGCAGCAGGTGCCGGGGGAATATCGCTCACCCTTGCGCCGGCTTATCGTGACGCAGGGAGACACCGAGCCGGCATCGGTGGAACAGCAGCGGCTGCTCGGACACACCTGCCCGTCGCTGTACGATTTGCGCAATCTGTTCCAGATCAATGTCGAGGAAGGCCGCCATTTGTGGGCCATGGTGTACCTGCTGCACGCGTATTTCGGTCGTGATGGGCGCGAGGAGGCGCAAGGATTGCTCGAGCGCCACTCGGGCGACGCCGACAAGCCCCGCATTCTGGGCACGTTCAACGAGCCCGTCACCGATTGGCTGTCGTTTTTCATGTTCACCTATTTCACTGACCGCGACGGCAAATATCAGCTCAAGAGCCTTGCCGAGTCAGCATTCGACCCGCTCGCGCGCACGACGCAGTTCATGCTTACCGAGGAAGCGCATCACATGTTCGTCGGAGAGACCGGTCTGTCGCGCGTGATCAAGCGGTCGCTCGAAGTCATGGCCGAGCTCGGCACCGAGGATCCAGGCGTCGTCCGAAACGCGGGCGCGGTCGACCTCCCGACGTTCCAGCGCTATCTCAACTTCTGGTTTAGCTCGTCGCTCGATTTGTTCGGATCGGAGGTTTCCTCGAACGCGGCATCGAGCTTCGCCAACGGCCTCAAAGGGCGCCCCGATGAGGCGCAATACGACGATCATCGCTGCACCGAATCGGTCTTTTCGCTGGCGCAGCCGGCGCCAGGGAGAGTGGTCAGCGAAGACGTTCCGATGCGCAACGCGATGAATGAGGTCCTGCGCATGTCCTACTTCCGCGATTGCGAGCTCGGCCTGAAACGGTGGAACCGCCAACTCGCGCGCGCCGGTCTTTTGTTCCAGCTTCGCTTGCCGTCGCCGCGATTTCGTCGGACGATCGGCGTCTGGAGCAGCGTCTGCTGCGATGTGGCCGGCAACGCTCCCGTCGGCCGCGGATCGCGATTTCGTCCGCAGCTTGATGCAGCGAGTCATCGCTCCCGGGAAGATGGCGGCATGGATCGCTCCGCCCGAACGTGGGGTCAACAGCCTTCCCATCGACTACGAGTACGTGCGCCTGAACTGACCCCGGCCGCCGCCCGGCCGCATGCTGCACCGCGTCCCGGCAGCGTGCGCATTGACGGTGCAGCGCGACGACGGTGGGCGCAGGTGCGCTAAACTCGCGTTCATGCTCACCACGTCAGCCGCGGTCGAATCCGAACACGCCGTTTCATCGCCGTGGCATGCCGCCCTCGACCTTGGTTACGAGCGCCGAGCGGCGCGCACGGTTCTCGTCCGCAGCGCACATATCGGTCCGCTGGTCGTGCAGAAGTCGCTCTACCCCGAGGGCGAGGCGGTGTGTCAGAACATCATCGTGCACCCGCCGGGTGGCGTTGCGGGCGGCGACGACTTGCACGTCGCTGTCGCCGTCGGCATCGGGGCCCATGCGCAGATCACCACCCCGGGCGCGGCAAAATGGTATCGCTCGGCCGGCGCGTTTGCTAGGCAGCGCATCGGACTGACGGCACAGAGCAGCGCCTTGCTGGAGTGGCTGCCGCAGGAAGCCATCATCTTCGATGGCGCGAGGGCCGATCTCGAGTTGACCATCGATCTTGATGGCGATGCAATTCTCATCGGCTGGGACATCGTTTGCCTCGGCCGCATGGCGTCGGGTGAGCGATTCGCCCGCGGCGTATTGAAGCATCGCCTTTCTATCCGGCGCGACGGTATGCCGATTTTCATCGAGCGCGGCATCGTCCACGGGGAATCGCGGATGCTCGCTTCCCCTGCGGGACTCGACGGCGCGCCGGTATATGGCACATTCTTTGCTGCTTGCGCGAGTATCTCCGATGAGTTGTTGAATGCGAGTCGCGCGACGATCGGCAATGACGGTGGACAGTCCGTGACACGCTTGCCGGGTCTGTTGCTTGCGCGTTTTCGCGGATCGAGCGCCGAGGCGGCCCGGCAATATTTCACGCGAATGTGGCAATGCGTACGATCCGCATTGATCGGGCGCGATGTCGTGATGCCGCGCATCTGGCGGACGTGAACGAACTGCATCGAATGCGCCCACGGCGACACCGGAAAGCCCAACGATGGAATTGACGCCGAGAGAACGCGACAAGCTCATGCTGTTCACCGCCGCGCTGGTCGCCGAGCGCAGGCTCGCGCGCGGGGTCAAGCTCAACTATCCTGAGGCCGTCGCCTTCATCAGCGCGGCGATCATGGAAGGTGCCCGCGACGGCCGTACCGTCGCCGATCTGATGACCCACGGCACGATGCTACTTTCGCGCGCGCAGGTGATAGACGGCGTGCCGGAAATGATTCCGGAGATCCAGGTCGAAGCGACATTTCCGGACGGCACGAAACTGGTGACGGTGCATCAACCGATAAAATGATCCCAGGCGAAATCCTTGTTCGGGATGGCGACATCGAGCTCAACCGGGATCGCGACACGGTCACGCTTGTTGTGGCCAACACCGGCGACCGGCCGATACAGGTCGGCTCGCACTACCACTTCGCCGAGACCAACGCGGCCCTCGCCTTCGATCGCGCGGTCGCGCGCGGGCGGCGGCTCAACATCGCCGCGGGCACCGCAGTGCGCTTCGAGCCCGGACAAAAGCGCACCGTGGAATTGGTTTCTTTTGCCGGCGCGCGCATCGTCTACGGCTTCACTGGCGCGGTGATGGGCCCGCTCGACGCGAGCGGCAAGGCGTCGGCAGGCGCGCCGCCGCGAAGCAAACGCCGTACAGCGAAAACCGCAAAAAAAACGAGCCGCCGATG
>VBCZ01000027.1:1216-8699 GCA_005889025.1 Betaproteobacteria bacterium | reverse complement strand
TGGGCGCTTCGCGAGCAGGATCGAAAGCGCGCCGTCGTTGCAGCGCTCGTGTAAGCGACTGCGTTTAACCAGCGCTTACCTTTTCTAACACGCACGGTTCCATCGGCTTGTCGGAACTTGTTCAGAGGCTCCTTAACGAATCAGCTGATTCATGGACACGATCGGCAGCATGACCGCCAGCACCAGGACAAGCACGATGGCGCCCATGAATACGATCAATAAAGGTTGCACCAGCGCCGCGAGCCAGGTCAGGCGGCGCTGCACGTCCTGCTCCTGTTCGCGCGCTGCACGTTCGAGCATCGCGGGCAGTTGCCCGCTGTGCTCGCCGTTGGCAACCAGATGCACGAGCAAAGGGGGAAACACGCGCTGTGTTGCCAGGGCGCGCGAAAGTGACACCCCCTCGCGCACGTGAGCTGCGGCGGCATGGGCAGCGCGTCGTATCGGGCGCGCCCACACCACGCCCGCGGCAGTTTCGAGCGCCCGGAGGAGCGGTGCGCCGCTGCCGGTGAGAATCGCCAGCGTGCTCGCGAAGCGCGCTGTATCGAGGCCCGACAGCACCGTGCCCATGACCGGCACGCGCAAGAGAAAGGCGTGAGCTCGCTCTCGAACGGATTCGCGACGCAAGGCCACCACCATGACTGTGGCCGCCGCAACCAAAGCGATCGCCCAGTACCCTCCTGTCGCGCGGAGAAAATCGCTGGTCGCGATCAGCGCGCGCGTAAGAAAGGGCAGCGCTTGCCTGCTTTGTTGATATACGGCCACAATTTGCGGCACGACATAGAGCAATAGCGTCGCGATCACGGCCAGCGCGATGATTGTCACCAGCGCGGGGTAGACCAGCGCCATGACGAATTCCTGCCGCAGCGCCTGCCGCGCTTCCAGATAATCGGCGAGCCTTGAGAGAACAATCCCCAGTTGCCCCGTTTCGGCGCCGACGGCCACCAAGCCGCGATACAGCTCGGAGAAAGTACGGGGAAAACGCGACAGCGCCGCCGCAAGCGGCTCGCCTGCCGCGACCTGATCTCGTATCGCCTCGAGCACGCGTGCCGCCGCCGCTTGATCCGACTGCTGGGCGACGGCCGCAAGGGCGGTATCGAGTGGCATGCCGGACGCAACCAGCGTCGCCAGTTGGCGCGTGATGAGCGCAAGCGATGGAGCCGCGATGTGGGTCGCTTCGGTGCGCATTGCGCCGCGCGGGATCGCCGGCTCGACCGCCGTGGGAAAGAGGCCGTCTCCACGCAGCTGGTCGCGCACCGCCCGCGCGGTCGGGCCCTCGAGCAGACCCCGGCGAGAGCGCCCGGTAGCGTCGACAGCTTCGAAACGGAATTCGGGCATGGGGTATCGGGTAACTTATCGGTCGAATCCGCGCAGCGGCGCGCGATGCAGGAACTGGCTCGGTTTCCCTAGAATCACGTTCACCAGATCATCGAGCGCCTCGGTTTCCAGCGCGCCCGCCTTGAAATCGAATATCACAGGGTCGAACCGATCGACATTGCGCAGTGTCACGATAATGCTGTCGTTGACAAAATCGGGGTCGAAGCGGATTTCACACCGCAACCCGGGCGCGATGTGGATGACATTGCGCAAGGCGGCGCCGCGCACGGCTGAATCGGTCTCGCACGAGAACTCGATGTTCGCGGCAGTCAACGCGCGCTCCACCTCCGGCGAGCGGCGCAGCGCGACACGCACTGGGGCGGGGACGGGTCCGGTCAACGAATAATAAACGACGACATGCGCGTAGACGTCGCGGTGCTGTAGCGGCTGCCGTCTGAACAACACCATGCCTCGCTCGAAACGCATGTTGTGAAAGCGAGCGACCTGCGGCAGCACGAATTCGCGTTCGATCGCCGGGGAGATGATCTGCAGCAGCTTGCACGCTTCGTCGAAGTACTGAAATATCGCGTGCAGGCGACGATCGAGACGCTCGATGACGTCACGCGAGAGTTGACGTTCCTGCTCGCGCAGGCTCGCTACCGACTCCGCCTGCGCGCGAAGCTGCTCGAGCAGATGCGACTTCGGGGATTTGGACACTACCCGCTTTAAGCCGAGGCGCCGGTGACCCGTAAAAGCTCGGCCAGCGAAGTCGTGCCATCGACCACCCAGCGCGCGCCGTCCTCGCCGAGCGAGCGCACACCCATGGAGCCGCATGCTTCGCGCAGAATCGGCTCGCCGGCGCGATCGTGAATCAGCCGCCGCAAAGCTTCGTCGACGAGCACCAGCTCGTAGATGCCTGTTCGTCCCCTGAAGCCCGTGTCGCTGCAGGCCTCGCAACCCAGGGGGCGATAAAGCTGCGACGCGCGGGCGCCGATGCCTTGCAGGACCTCGGTTTCTCCGTCGGTTGCGGCATAGGCCTGTCGGCACTCGGGGCAAAGACAGCGCACCAGGCGCTGAGCGAGCACGCCCAGAAGCGATGATGCAAGCAGATACGGTTCGACGCCCATGTCGGCGAGGCGCGTCACCGCGCTGACCGCGTCGTTGGTATGAAGCGTAGCGAGCACCAAATGTCCGGTAAGGCTCGCTTGAACCGCAATTTGCGCGGTTTCGAGGTCGCGGATCTCGCCGATCATGATGATGTCAGGATCCTGGCGCAGGATCGAACGCAAGGCGCGCGCAAACGTGAGCTCGATCCGCGGATTGACCTGCGTCTGACCGACGCCATCGAGCGCAAATTCGATCGGGTCTTCGACTGTCATCACGTTGAGCGCGCCACGCGGCAGACGCGACATCGCCGCGTAAAGCGTCGTGGTCTTGCCTGACCCGGTCGGCCCGGTCACCAGCACGATGCCGTGCGGCTCGCGGATCAGCGCGTCGACGGCCCCAAGCGTATCCGCCGCCATGCCGAGCGCCGTCAGGTTAAGACGTGCTGAGTCCTTGTCCAGAAGGCGCAAGACCACGCGCTCGCCCGGACCCGTGGGCAGGGTCGAGACCCGCACGTCGACGCTCTTGTCGCCGAGCTTCAACGCCATGCGGCCGTCCTGCGGCAGCCGCTTCTCCGCGATGTCGAGGCTCGCCATGACCTTGAGCCGCGACACCAGCGCCGCATGCAGCGCGCGCGGCGGCTCGATCACGTCGCGCAGCACGCCATCGATGCGAAAGCGCACGACCGATCGCGCTTCGTAGGGCTCGAAGTGAAGGTCGGAAGCACGCTTGCGCAGCGCCTGAAGCAGAAGTGCGTTGATCATCCGGATGACCGGCGCGTCGGAGGTTGCCCCCAGCAGGTCTTCCGCCTTCGGAATATCCTGCAGCAGCCGTGCCAGATCGTTGTCGCGAGACATGTCCTCGCTGATTTGCGACACCGGCATCGACGCCTGGTTGTATGCCGAGGCGAGCTCCGCAGCGAAACGCTCGGCGCTGACCGTCAGCGTCTTCAGCGGCCGCTGCAGCACGCGCTTGAGCTCCGCGATACCGTCGATCGACGCGTCGCTGCGCGCCAGCACAAGCACGGCGTCGCCTTCCTCGCGCAGCGGCAGAACACCGTGCGTGCGCGCAAACGCATAGGGCACGCGACTTAACGGAAGGGGCACGGAACGCGGGGACGAGGTGGAAGCGGAAACCGGCATCGACGACCTGGGGAATGAAAACGCGCGGCCTTTATTGCGCGCGGGGCAATGGAACGGTCGTCGGCGTGCTCGTCGACGGGTGCGGCAACGTCGGCAGCTCGGGCGCCGTAGCGTCGGGCCAGAACGGCCGCTCCGCCGGCTTGAGTTTTTGCTGCTCGCCGAGAAGGTAATCGTAGCGATCGCTTGTAAGCGACGCGCCGGCGCCCGCCGTACGAATGACCGTCGGTTTGAGGAACACCATCAGGTTGGTCTTGACTCGTTGACGGTTGTCGTAGCGAAACAGTGCGCCTACGCCTGGAATATCGCCGATGACGGGGACACGGTTGGAGCCGTCGGTGAAGCTGTCCTGGATCAACCCGCCGAGCACGATGATCTGGCCGTCGTCGACGGCAACGGTCGATTCCAGCGAGCGTTTGCTGGTAATGATGCCAGCGACATTGGTCGTGTCCTGGACTCGCGACACCTCCTCGTAGATCACCATCCGGACACTGCCACCCTCGGTGATCTGAGGCTTCACTCTCAAGATGAGGCCGACATCCTTGCGCTCGATGGTCTGAAACGGAGTCACCGTCGTCGAAGAACCCGTCTGCGCATATTGCCCGGTGATGAATGGCACGTTTTGCGCTACGACGATCTTGGCTTCCTCGTTGTCCAGCGTCAGCAGGTTCGGCGTCGACAGGATATTGGTGTTGGCGTCGGATTCGAGTGCACGCGCGAGCAGCGCAAGATTGGTGATCGTGCCGATGCCGGGGATGGTTATTGTTCCCTTGATGATCCCGAGATTGAGGCCCTGCCCGAGCGAGCCCAGGTTAACCTGCGCGTCGAGCAGGTTGGTGCCGGTGCCCCGCGTGCCGAAGTTGGTTCCCCCACCCACCTGGGTCTGGTTGTTGTTGAAACGGTTCGGGTCCAGAAAATTCCATTGGATGCCGAACTCGGCCGCCTTATCAGCCGACACCTCGACGACCAACGCCTCGACGTAGATCTGGGCGCGGCGGACGTCGAGCTTTTCCACGATGGAGCGAATATTGTTGTAGATGGGCTCGGGCGCCATCACGATCAGCGCATTGTTAGCGGCGTCGGCCTGGATGGTCGCGCCGCTGGCGGTAAATCCGGGGGCGCTCGCGTTCGTGGTCGTGGTTGTGGACACGGCCGCGACAGGAGGAGCCGTTCCGACGCCAGCGGTGGCGCCCAAGGCATTGCCTGCGCTCAAGGAAGGCAGCGTCGTCAAAGGAGCAGAAACCGTGGTGGTGTCACTGCCGCCGGAAAAGAGCGCACGCAGCGTTTGCGCCACGCGCACCGCCTCCGCGTTGCGCAGATAAATGATGAAAATATTTCCGCCGGGGCGTCCGGGTGAGTCGAGCTGCTCGATCAGCGATCGTGCTCGCGCGACGCGCGATGAATTGTCGCCGCGGATCAGGATACTGTTGGAGCGCGTGTCTGCGACCAGCGTGACGCGCTGCTGAGCGTCGGGCGCGGCGCCTGGAGCGACGGCCGCGCTGTCGGCGAGCAGCCGGTTCATCAGCTGCACGATGTCCAGCGCGGACGCATATTTGACCTGCACCAGCACAGGTTCGCCCACCGCGGGAACGTCGAGCGAGCTTATGATTTTGTCGATGCGGCGAAGATTCTCCGCGTAGTCGGTAATCACCAGCGCGTTGCCGGTGGGGACCGCCGCAATCGCGTTATTGGGTGTGATGAGCGGCCGGAGAACGTTGACGAGCTGCGCCGCCGACTCGTATTTGAGCACATACACGGTCGTGACCAGCCTGTCTCCTCCAAGGCCGGTTCCCGGCCTCACGACGATGGAACCCTGTTGCTTCGCGTCGGCTTCGGGAACGATTTTGGTGATTCCGTCGCCTTCGACCGCGGTGAATCCCTGCAGCCGAAGCGCGGAGAGCAGCGTCGGATAAACGAGCGTGCGCGGGACCGGTCGCGCCGAAACGATGTTGACGACCCCTTTCACCCTGGGATCGAGCACAAAATTGCGGCCGGTCATCTCCGACACGGCCTTCACCACCGCGTCGATGTCGGCGTTGACGAAATTGAGTGTGACGGTATCGTCGGCGGCGCGACAAGGGGAGATCAACAGCGCCGCGGCGACCAGCACGATGGCATAAAGGCGCAGGCTTATGATCAAGTCGTGTCTTGGGCCGGGGAAAGCGGTTCTTTTGCCAGAAACGGGGCGCGAGAATGATAGCATGCGCCCCACTGGGCTTCGGCGCGAGTAAGCGTTCGCTGAATCCTTCGCTGAATCCATATTCCGACCTGGCGTCATCTAAGCTTGTAATGAGTCTTTCGAGGAGAATTTGATGGGTGATCGTCCCCCGGTCGGCGACCGCCTCCGTGGACTTGCCCGGGGCGTACTCGCGGTTACCGCCATTGCCGCGGTGGCGGCCTGGTTGGCCGGTGCTCCCGCAGGCGCAGCCGACAAAAGCGCATCCTCTCCCGGCCCCAATGCGGCCGCCACCGCGGCGCCGCCGGCGCCGGACATCCCGCCCGCGGCGACATCGACTGACGAGACGGCCACACCTGCCGCCGCGCCGGATTCCAAGCGGCGCCGTGCCCGGTCCCATTACCAGATCGACAAAGACCCGGACTTTGAGTCCTTCACCAACGCCGTGGAGACGGCGCCCTGGATCGTGGGACTGGTCTTCCTGGTCGTCGGATCGATCTTTCTGACACCCGTGGTCCTTCTGGTGGGAATCATCTGGTACAAGCTGCGCAGGACGCGCCTGCAGAACGAGGCGCTGCTAAAGCTTGCGGAAAAAGGCGTCATGCCACCGGCCCAGGCCGTCGACGCCGTTGTCGCCGGAATGCCGGCGCGCGAAACTCCGGCGGGGCAAGCGCTGGACGCTTCTCAGTCGCGCCCCATCGGCGGAATGATCGTCGCGGCGCGCAAAAGCGCTGCATGGTCCGATTTGCGCAAGGGCGTGCTGATGGCCACGTTCGGGCTGGCGTTCATCTTTTATTCGATGATCGACAGCGGCTCGGCGAACTGGCTCGGGCTCGCGCTTCTGTTCGTGGGCGTCGGATACGTTGCGCTGTGGTACATGGAGGACCGGCAGATCCAGCGGCCTGGCACAGGCAGCGACGCGGGCAGCGGGTCCCCTTGATCGGAAAAATGGCCACGCCTGCCGGTCGTCACGATGCCGTCCACGATCAGCGACGCGCAGCTTATTGCCCGCGTCGTCGTCACGGACGACAGGCATGCATTTGGCGAGCTGGTGCGGCGTCATCAGTCGGCGGTCCGAGCGACACTGCGCAAGCTCACGAGCGGGAACGCGGCGCTTGCCGACGACTTGGCGCAGGAGACTTTTCTGCTTGCGTACCGAAATTTGAAGTCGTTTCGCCAGGAGGCGAAGTTTTCGACGTGGCTGTACCGCATCGCGTACAACGTCTTTCTCGGCGACGCGCGCAAGACCAAGGAGTCACAGCTCCCCGAGGACATGGACATCGACGAAATCTCGCCGGCAGCGAGCGAAGACGCGACAGGCGCAGCGCGACAGTCGGCGTTGAAAATCGATCTGGAGCGCGCGATGAGCGTTCTGTCGGATGCGGAACGGGCGGCCATCGTGCAGTGCTATCATAATGACCTTTCGCACGAGGAAGCGGCGTCGGTGCTGGGATGCCCGGTCGGCACGGTGAAGACGCACATCCTGCGGGCCAAACAGAAACTCAAGGCGCGGCTGGGCGCATGGGCACCTGAATGAACGAGCGGGTCGACAATCCCGGCGACGACTGGATCGAGCGAGCGCTCGCCGATGCCAGTCGCGAGCACAGGGCGGAATACATCGCCGATGACGGCTTCACTGCAAGCGTCATCTCTCGCCTGCCTGCTCCCTTTGCGCTGCCCGCGTGGCGCCGCCCCGTCGTAGCGTTGTTGTGGATCTTCGGCGGTCTCGCGGTAATGATGTCCTTGCCCG
>VBCZ01000027.1:0-1124 GCA_005889025.1 Betaproteobacteria bacterium | reverse complement strand
AAAAAAGCGGCCGCCTTTGCAGGCGGCCGGCATCCTCCTCACTATTCCTGTGTTGCTTGCCATCGCGCTCAAAGACCGCGCGCGTCGCTAGTTCGTCAGAGAAAAGTTCACCTCGATCTCGGCGATGTAGCGGTCGCCCTCAGGTTGAAACTTCCACTGCGAGAGCGCACGGATCACGGCCGAGTCGAACACCCGCGGGGGCTGAGAGTCGACGATCCTTACATCGGTCACGTTGCCCTTTTCGTCGACCTGCAATCTTGCGACGACCTTGCCGCTTTCGACCCCCGAGCGGATCACCTCTTTCGGATAGACGGGTTCCACCCGGAAGATCGGTGTGACGCCGCGGCGCACCGCCGGTTTGGGCGGCGGCGGAGCGGGGGGCGCCACGACCACCGGCGGCGGAGCGATCACCGGCGGCTCGGGCGGCGGCGTCGTGGTCACCGATGAGATAACAGGCTCGGACTGTGTTGTCGGAACGGGTATGTCCGGCGGCGGGACATACGGCTGGACGACGGGCTGGACCTTGGGCGGTTCGATCTTTCTGGGCGGCGGGGGCGGCGGGGGAGGCGGCGGCGCCTTGATCTCCTCGATGATGGTCGCGTTGATGGGCTTCTTGATGACCTCAACTGCCTTGCGCGCAAGCCCCGTCACCAGCGCGTAGATAACCACTACATGCACGAGAACGACGAAAACGATCCCGACGACGTGCCGGGCCGGATCTCTCTGCCGCCGTGCAAAATCCATTCGCTATTCCTCGACGAACTGCTCGCTGCCGATGATGCCGATCTTGGTCAGGCCGAGCCGTTGCGCCGAAGCCATCACGCCGGCGACGACATCGTATTTGGCTGCCTTGTCCGGGCGCAGATGCACTTCGGGCTGAACGGGCTGCGCGGCTGCGGCGGTGAATTTCTCTTCCAGCGTCGCTCGGTCGGCAACGGGCTCTCCGTTCAAATACACCGTCCCTGTCGGGTCGATATCGATCTTCATTATTTCAGGCAGCACCTTGGGCGGCGGGGGATTCCCGGTCGGCATGTTCAGATTCACCGAGTGCAGCTGGATTGGCAGCGTGATGATCAGCATGACCAGAAGCACCAGCATCACATCGATCAACGGTGTCGTATTGA